>JAISED010000068.1 GCA_031264295.1 Eubacteriales Family XIII. Incertae Sedis bacterium
TTTGCTGCTTGCCGAGAAATTACGGAATTCCAAATACAGCGCTGCGCAAGCACTTTCCGTCTTTCGAAACCTGAAGTGCAAAGTCTACGGCAAAACGATTCTGATCAAGGAGCCGGTCAAGAAAATGAATGACATCAGCAAAGTTCTGCACATAAAAATTCCCGCAAAAATTGTGGAAGGAAAACAGGACGGGAATTAAAGCTTAAGAGAACTTCTTAAAACATCTGGTATGGCAGATTATCAGGATCAGAGCCTGAGCCGCCATTGTTTGAACCGCCGCTAGAACCGGAGCCGCCGCCAGACCCGCCTTGCCCCTGGTTGCCACCGCCGGAACCTTGTGACGGCGGGGGAGAACCCTGACCCTGTGAACCCGCAGGGTTATTTTGATTTCCGCCGCCGGACGTACTGTCGGAGGGGTTATTCGGCCAGAAGTTCACGCCGCCGCCGGAACTGCCAGATGTACCGGAACTGCCGGAGCCGCTGCCGGGACTAGTGCCTCCAGCGCCGGAACCGTCCGTGTTGTCATCGTCAGTCTCATTCTGACTCTGAATATCCTCATAATAGTAGTCGTCCCTGAATGTGCCGTCCCAATAGAAATCGACGACCAGTTCCTTCTCCGGGTCGATGGGGAAGGCCTCGGGATCGCTGTTATGCAGGTTACAATAATATGTGGGCTTGTCACCGCCGTCGGGATTGAACAATATTCTCGTGGGGCAGTAAGGCGTGGCGAGATGTCCCGAGAGCGGACAGATATATACCGGTCTGCTTGCGGTATCTGTCGTCGTCGGCTCCGTGCCTGATATGAAATACTCGCTGCGGGTGGAGCTGTATGAGGAAGGCAGGAGACCCGAAGTGCTGTCGATAACCTTACTTGTGATATTCGACGGCGCGGAGTGGAAGCTGCCGCGTTCCGTTCCCTCGCAGATCTGTTGCATTACCTTGCTCCATACGCGTGTGGCCGCGCCGGAGCCCTCGGCGAGTTCAATGCCTACGTCGCAGCCTATCCACAGAGACGCCGAATACTGAGGCGTAAAGCCCACAAACCAAGCGTCGTACTTATCGCTGGTGGTGCCTGTTTTGCCGGCCACAGGCTGTGCGGCAATGGCGGCGCGGTTCGCAATGCCGTTCGTGACGGTGGTGCGCAGCATATCCGTGATAAGCCATGCGACCGCAGGATCCATCGCTTGATTGCTGTAGGATTCGTGATCGATAATGGCCTCGCCGCGCCGGTTGGTGATCTTGCTGTATGGGCGCGGTTCAACATAAAGCCCCTGGTTGCCGAAGGCGCCGTAAGCGGCGGCCATCTCCAGCGGCGATATACCGCGGCTCATGCCTCCTAGAGCAAGGGCGGCGGGATTCATGTCATTCGTTGCGCCTGTTTCAACGACACTGCTGACACCCAGACCTTTTAAGAACTTTAGAGATCTATCAGAGCCTATGTTGAGCTGAACCTTTACTGCGTTGACATTCACGGACTGCTCGATGGATCTGCGCATTGTCTGCATACCACGGTAGCCGTCGTACCAGTTTTTAGGCCATATTTTACCTTGGAACTCCAATGGCCCATCCAAAATGCCGCTGGCAGCCGTCCAGTAATTGCCGTATGTGTTTTCGCCGTTAACTATGGGTTCCTTGTCGGCGCCCATCTGGAGGGCGGGCCCGTAGACGGACATCGGTTTTATGGAAGACCCGGGCTGCCTGGGGCTGTCCGCTCTGTTGTAAAGCAGGCGGCCTTCGGTATTGCGGCCTCCTACCATAGCTTTGATCCCGCCGGTGGCATAGTCGACGAGCACCATAGCGGACTGGGGTTGCACCACCTGCTGACGCAGTGAATACGAACTCGGAGCGACAACGATGCCGCCGTCAACAAACCTGAAGATATCAGGGTTGTTGATGAAAAAATCATGATTGATGATCAGATCCCCGTTCTCATTTTTCGTCTTATATTCACGGGGGATGGGGATGACACCGCCGCGCATTATATAATAGGTGCGCTCATCCTGAATGTACATATCCTTGAACTCCACACTGTAGTCAGTCTCGCCATGAACCTGGGTATTATAAAAATTCAGGCGTTTGTCTTTGAAAAGCATCAGATCCCCGTTATCAAGACCCTCGTATTCATCAGGCGAAAGGGTGAAATTGCCGTCGGCGTCGAAATAACTGTCGTAGCTGTTGAGCAGTACGCCGTTAGGCGCGATTATGTTGCCTGCCTTGTCCTTCTTTACAACAAGTCTGGGGAAATTATCGTTGTTCGAGAGTTCCGTTTCGATGATGCTTTGCATCTTACGGTTCATGGTGGTGTGAATCTTGAGACCACCAGTATAAAGCATCTGGTGGGCTCTTTCCTCGTCAATGCCCAACTCACTGATGAGATCCTTGGTAACCTTCTCTATGGTATAATCGGCGAAGTAATTAGAACTCATACTTTCATTGTCGAGGCGCGGGTTGATATGCTCGCGCAGATCTACAGCTACCGCCTCGTCATGCTCTTGCTGGGTTATGAACTCCAGTTCCAGCATGATGCTGAGCACAAGGTTCTTGCGGCTTACATAAGCGTCATTATATACATAGGCGTATTGTCCGTTCACCGCGACGAGATTCGGATCGTCGGCGGATATCTTCTCACGTTCAAATGTCTGAATGAGGGCATATCTGGTAGGCGCCTGCGGGAGGCTGGCTATGGCGGCGCATTCCGCCAATGTAAGTTCGCCGACGTCCTTTGAAAAGTAAGCTTGCGCGGCGGCCTGCACGCCGTATGAGCGATTTCCCAGAGGGATTGTGTTCATATAAGCTTCGATTATCTGATATTTTGTGAGTTTGTTCTCTAACTGCATGGCGATAAAGGCTTCTTGTATCTTTCTTCCGAGGTTGCGGTCGGACTTCTCATCGGGCAGCCATATGTTACGCGCCAGTTGCTGCGTTAAAGTACTCGTGCCTTTTATACCGCCTCCATGGAGGATACTGTCCCTGATAGCGCCGAATATACGCACGATATTAAATCCATGATGCGTCCAGAAGGTTCTGTCTTCAATAGCGACAAAGGCGTCGACCAGATCCTGCGGCATTTCGTTGTATAGCACATTTGTCCGCATACCGTCGCCAATATAAATATCGTCAATAACATTCCCCTCGTCGTCATAAAGGGTTGAGCTTTGCGTAAGTATGCTTGAAATGTCGTCTGGGTTAATCTCGGGGGAGTCCACAATGATAGGCAGTATAGCGGCAAAAACAGAAATCCCGCCCGCCACGAATACAAGCAGCAGCGCGAACAGGATAAATTTAAGCGGATGTAAATGGAATCTGTTCTTCTTCCGCTTTCTTGAACCTGAGCCGCCCGAAGGTGAGCGACCTGAAGAAGAGCCGCCTGAGGTTCTGCTTGAACCCGAGCCGCCTGAAGCCCTGCCTGAAGAAGCGCCGCCTGAACCCGAACCGCTCGCGGATCTTCCGGAACTCCGACCTGAAGCACTGCTTGAAGCCGAGCCGCTCGCAGATCTTCCGGAACTCCGGCTTGAAGTTCTGCCCTGTGATGAGGAGGACGCTGATGCATACGAACGCGTCTGTGAAGCCGCGGCATATGATGAACCTGAAAACGGTGGGCGCGTTTGCGGCGCGTCCGCCACCGCCGCTGCGGACATGTCCGCAGCCAATGATGAACCCGAGACGTACGCGTCGTCATCGGCGTTTAAATGAACCGTACGACCAGAAGGCTGCTGTTTGGAACGCGAGAATCGTGCGACCCTGGACGCTGACACCGGTGCGGCGTCCTGCCGTGAATCGCCGTCTGAATCGTCAGAATGCGTGTCATAAGCGTCCGAATGACCGTTGTAGTCGTTTGAATCGCCGTAGACTCCACCCTTCTTGGATGAACTTCTGTCGAAATCGCTGCTGAGCTTTTCGAACCGTTCTAAAAAATTTTCGATTTCGTTCTGACTGTCAATATTGGTATTTTTTATATCATCTGACAAAATAATCACCTGCTTCGTAATACGATAGTAAATGTGTTTTGCTTTGTTTTGCTTATAGTCATTATATCATATATTAGGAGTATAAACATCAGTTTCGCGGAATTTGAATGCGCCGCCTGTGAAATGCCTGCGAAACGACATACGAGACGGTGCGAAAACCGTGAAGTTCCCGCCGAGGTTCTTACTGTGAACATTGAGGGAAGAGATATTTAGCGAGCATTTGGAGAACATCGTCGATCACGACAGGTTTGGCCAAGTGGTTATTCATACCGGCGTCGATGGCTTTCTCTACGTCCTCTCTAAAAACATTTGCAGTCATGGCAATGATGGGTATGCTCTTTGCGTTAGGCGTCTCGGATGCGCGGATCACGCGCGTGGCCTCATATCCATCCATTCCCGGCATCTGAATATCCATAAATATCAAATCATACTCGCCGTTCTTCGAAACGAACATATCAACAGCGGCTTTGCCGTCAAAGGCGCATTCAATCCGGATATTTGTGGGGGCAAGCAGGGCTGTGATTATCTCGCGGTTGATCTCAATATCCTCCGCGATGAGAATGAGCTTGCCCGTAAAATCCAGTTCCTTGGTGTGCACGTGAACAGGGTAATCATCAGGCGCTTCCGCCCTTTGCATCTGTACTTCGAACGAAAAGGTAGAGCCTAAACCCACCTCAGAGCGCGCCCAAATGCGGCCGCCCATCAGTTCGATGATGCGTTTGCTGATAGACAGACCGAGACCGGTTCCGCCGTATTTTCTGGATATGCTGTTGTCGGCTTGCTCGAATGATGAAAATAAGCGCGATATTTGCTCTTCGCTTATACCTATACCTGTATCGGACACATCTACACGTATAGTCGTCAGGCCGTTTTTATCGCCGGGCGCATACGCCTTGAGATCTATCTTCCCCTCATCAGGCGTGAATTTTATGGCGTTTGAAAGCAGATTGGCCATGACTTGTGCCAGCCTTTGGCGATCACCCAGGAAATATTGCGGCAGTTCAGAGGCGATCTCGAAGCTGAGCGTCTGATGCTTGGCAGCTATATTGCTGTGCATAACGGCCGCAATAGTATCAAGCATATCGCGGAAGTTGAAAACTTCTTCAAATAATTCAAGCTTATCAGCTTCAATCTTTGACATATCAAGTATGTCATTGATGACCCCCAGCAGATGTTTAGAAGCCGCCTCGATCTTTTTCATGCCCTCCTTATGCTCGTCAATATTATCGGAATTCGCGAGTATAGAGGTTAGGCCTATGATCGCGTTCATCGGAGTGCGCATTTCATGGCTCATCTGTGCGAGAAAATCGCTCTTCGCTTTGCTGGCGGCGTCCGCTTTGACCTGAGCCCTTATGAAAAGCCCGCTGAGTCCTTTTATAACAAATCCTACGAAAGAACCCGCAACGATAATGGAGATGATATTATCCGCATAATGTTGAAATTCGTTGAGCGGCAGTATAAACTGGCCGTAATAACATTCAATCAGATAGCAGAGTATGATGATCGCCACATGTACACTCATGAATACATATAATTGCGCGCCGTGAGAGAGCAGGACGATGAGAACCATCGTAAGCACGTAGTATGCGGCGAGTCCGCCTTGGCTGCCGCCGTTTGTGAAGAAAATGGAGGGAAAGAGCATGTCACAGTAGACGATGATTATGACACGGCGCCCGTAACTATGCAGGTTGAATTTATTGCAAAATACGAATAGCAGAAGGGCGGCGAAGATCATCACTATTTTTACAAACATCATAAACTGGTTGGAGTTTTCTATAATATGCCCAATGGCGGAGATGAAGAGCGCAAAAATCCCCACAATACAGATAAGATTGAAGACGCTTGCGTCAAAATCAAGTTTATCAGTAAATACGTATTTTTCAAGAAAATTATTGAAACGTTTATTCATAGTCCCCTTGTATTTATCCATCAAAAGCATTAGCGTCTATCTATTGCACAGATCCTAACTCGAACAAGCCGAGGTTAAATTTGGATTTTTTTACGCTTTTGAGTAATAATTCCCCCTATAATAAGTATACCGCTGTGTTAAAGAATGTCAATTAAATTTTGGCGTGCATTTAATTAAATATTGATATAACTCGAAGAATAAATAAGTCGGGTGATTTACCGGCGCTTTTTTACCCAAAGCCGTTGCATAATAAATGAAGAAATGGTAAAATATCTATAAGTTTTTGACATAAAAAAACTATTGTATATAACTATGTATGGAGGGGTTCAGTAATGTAAGTCAAGAGAAGGTTACCCTCATCAAGAAAGAGGAGGCGACTATGTGTAATTTCAAGGCAAGAAGGTTGTTATCGGCGTTTTTGACAGTGATCATGCTGGTAACAATGATGCCGCTGGCGACGTTTGCGGCTAAACAACAAAGCAGCGCGAGTGTGACGCCTAAAACTATGAAGGCGATCTATGTTCTGCCGGGTTATTTAGGGTCTGAGCTTTATGATTCAAGTGGGAAAAAGTTGTGGTGGCCTGATAATCCACTCGATCTTCTAAATCAAAACAACTTGAAAAAATTCTATCAGGACGAATATGGAAACGGCACACAGCTCCATGTTGAATACGATAAAGACGACGCCGGCGTATGGAACCCCATGCTTTGGGGAGATACATACGCGATACTCATGAAAAAATTAAAGGAGAAGTTTGAGCCGGAATATGATGTGAAATTTTTCCCATTCAACTGGATAGAGGATCTGAATGACAGCGAGAAAAACCTTGAAGCGAGCATAAATAGTAATGGGTATACGGACGTCGTCTTTATTACCCATAGCACGGGCGGCTTACTGGCCTCTGCATATATTTCAAAAAGCGATGAAAACAAGCGGAAGGTTGAGAAAGCGATTCTGATCGCGGCGCCTCTATTTGGAACATACTCCGCTCTTAATCCGATAGAGCGCGGCGATTCCGGCAAGGTCATAAAATCGTGGTGTGGTATAATTCCCACAAGTTTTGACGTGAGCACATTTATAATCAACGCATTGACAAGCAATACATGGGTTCGCGCTTGGGCGAAAAACTCGCCGACAACATACCAACTGCTGCCAAGCGCCGAGTATCTACAATATTTACCATTACAAGAAAAAACAGGCCTATTCCAGACGACTAAAACCATTACATCGATAAATGATTTTTACGGTGTCCTGAATAAAAGCAATAATATTAATTCAAGACTCACAAACGGTTCAAACAGGAGCCATAAGTATTTTCGCGAAACCGTTCTGGGCGGTGATGTGGTGGAACAATGGTCGCTGGCTTCTTTAATGGAAGTCGACGCGCTGCTGATAGGCACGGCGTCGGGGTATGATACGCCCTCCGTTGCAGTGTACAGCGAACCGTTCTTGAGGAAGGATCGTCAGTTGAAAGACATTCAGTACAACAAGAACGGTGATGGGACTGTTCAAGGTTTTAGCGCAAAGGGACAGAAAAAAACGCAGTCCAAGCCGAGCTTGCGAACGGATTTCTCATTTACGGCGAGCCACGGCGACTTGGTAACCAACACGGATGTTATAAACCGTGTATGCAGCGAAATCGCAGGCAGCACTTACAGCAGCGCAGTAGGCCTCTTTAGCGCGGCATTTAAAGTCCTGGCGGTTGATCCCGGTATGTCTGATCGAATAAAGATTCACTTTACGGCGGACAAGGTAGTTAAGGCGACAATATATAACACGTCAAATGAGATCATCGCGGAGGCGGAGAGTTATGCGTATATGGGTTTCGACGACGGTGGTTTGATCTATGACAATTTTGCCGATGATGAAAATTCTACCGAAGCTAATATTTATATGCCCAATCAAGGCTATAAACTTGTGTTCTCATATGGCGATACAGCGGGAGAATCTGTCGATTTTAAGGCGGAGGCGTCAACCCTTGCCGCCGATGGCTGGAAAGAAGTCACTGTAAATCACACAGCTGATATAACCGTCGAGGATGGCGTGATTTCTGTGATTGACGGTCTCACACAAGCAATAACGAACGAAAATATCTCATCCAAGATCGATGGCGATGTGACGATAAATTATACTGATTGGGAACTGCCCGCGTCAACTGAGATAAATCTGAATGATACCGAGCAGATAGTTCCCACGGGAACGGATGCGGAGCAGGTTGCCGCCTCACTGCAATGGGACACGTCGGATGATAGTGTTGCTAAAGTTTCAGACGACGGAACTATTATTCCCCAGGGTTACGGCATTGCAACTATATCCGCTACGGATGGAAATAAGTTTGCCGCCACTGAAGTACTCATCGCCCTGCGTGCTGAAAGCGTTGTTTTAGGCGATATTGAGATGCTTGTCGATGAACGCAAGTTGATCAAACCCGAGTTTGTACCGGCAGCCTCAACCGAGATAGATATGACATACACGCTCAGTGAAGAGGGCATAGTTGAAGTCAATGAGCTTGGCGTATTGCACGCCTTGAAGGCGGGAACGGCAACCGTTACAGGAACAACGGCGTACGGAGTGAAGAACACGTTTAAGGTAAGTGTGCTGGAAGATGCTGTGTCGGATGGCGCCGGCGAACAGACTGCACCGCCGAGCAGCGGCGCGAGCGTCGGTACAGGCGCAGGGAACGGTGTGCTGCCTATAAGTTCGGCCTTGACTCCAAGTCAGGCGGCGGTTTCAACTTCGGCGGACGCCATAACTTCGGAAGCAGCCCTAGGCACGGCGTCAGACCCAGCGTTTATCGCAGGAACTACAGCGGCTAATCCGTTCGCCGATGTGAAATCCGACGATTGGTGCTACGACGCTGTACAGTTTGTTTCACAAAAAGGAATAACACAGGGCGTATCCGCAACATTATACGACCCGCAAGGCAACGTGACGCGCGCACAGTTTATCACAATGCTTTGCAGAGCCTATGGCATCAAGGAAAGGGACGGCGATAATTTCTCGGATGCCGGAAGCGCATGGTATACCGGATACCTTGCGGCGGCAAAACAACTTGGAATTTCTAATGGGATCGGAGATAATGTGTTCCAACCGGATGCTGAAATTACAAGAGAGCAGATGCTTACACTGATTTATAACTATGTCAATTCGACAGGCGAAGGAGCGGTCGGCGCGTGGGCGATCAATCTGCCGTATGCGGATAAGGATCGCATCTCCGACTGGGCGCTTGAAGGGGTCATGTTCGGTACAATCAAACAATGGGTTAAAGGCAAAGACGACGGCGGACTTGATCCGAGCGGGACTGCCACCCGTGCAGAACTGGCGCAGATATTCTATAATATTTTTTCCGCAGAATAATAAATAGGACTTGCATTCGGCGGAGATTAGGCGGAGAGCGCGGCGGGTAAATGCTTGCCGGGTTCTCCGCCCATTTGTTAATTCCGGTGCTGCCTAAAAGTGACAGTGGCGAAGGTGCAGACTGCCGTAGCCACCCAAGAGCGACAGTGGCGAAGGTGCAGACTGCCGTAGCCACCCAAGAGCGACAGCGCCGAAGGTGCAGACTGCCGTTGCCTCCCAAGAGCGACAGCGCCGAAGGTGCAGACTGCCGTTGCCTCCCAAAAGCGACAGCGCCAAAGGTGCAGACTGCCGCAGTACGATATGGAAGGGTTTTGTTAATTGATAAGTGAGAAACTGAAGCGTTTGACGCCTCTGGCAGTAATTGTTATCATATTCTTTTTTTTAGCATTATTCATTAGCAATCTGTATAGGGGATTTTATTTCTCGCATAATTCCCCGCTGCTAAAGATTATTACTCAAAGCCAAGGGGTTTTGATTTTTGGCGGGCACAAGGGGTTTTACAATGTATATCCCAATAAATTTCTTGAAAAAATATACAGATTTGAGCCGACGGATGTCGAAGCATATCGCGTTGATGAAGAAAATGATGATAGCGAATGGATTCTTCTTAGCAGTTCCGACAGCGCGCGCGTGATGGATGAGAAAATATCAGCTTATGCTCGTAATATCGTCAAGCTGGCATCGGCTGAATCGTATATAAAAGACCCCGATGTTTACAAACTCTATGTACTCAAAGGCAGATACTTCTTCGACGTCTTCGACAGAAGTCAAACGATCGACATAATATTCGAATACGTCCCGATAGCCAACGAAATAAAAGAAGTGGCAAGAGTCGAAGGGGGGAATATTGAACACATCGAATGGGCGGAGTAGGGCGAAGATGGGATCCGGATTCAATCACTCCCAAAAGCGCGCGTTGCTTTGCTTTGACGCCACTTTAAGCATTCGCTTATCCCGTTGTGATTATGAAAATTGATATCTTAACAGATACCGTATGGGAATTCACAAATACTTTTTATCAAAGTCACGAATTGTCATAATCTCTGGGCGCTCCAAGTCAAGTCCACCGAAATCCTTATCTCCCGTGATGAATACATCTACATCCGCAATAATGGCGGAAGCCAATATCGGATAGTCTTTCTTATCACGGATTTTTGGGTAAATGTCATCATCAATCTCCAACGGTGTGTAGGCAATTTCATAGCTTAATCGCGCCAAAAACCGCTCTAAACATGATTTTTTATTTGGAAATTTGATTTCCATAACTTCACGCAATTCATCAATGATGCGGCTTGATAGTACAAGGTTATACTTGTCGGCAATCCGAAGCGTAAGAGTTGATGTGCGTTTGCCTGCAAATACCCCGGCAGAAATTAGGAGATTTGTATCAATCATTACCCGCACGCTGAGCCTCCCACATCTTCTCGCGAATTTGTTTAACCAAATCCGCAACATCATCTTCGGAGTTAAGTCCGGCTCTTAAGGCCTCGCCCGCCATATCGCGCTGAAATTCTTCAAACGCGAGACGGTTTGAATTCATCAGAACAATATCACCGCTTTTTTCTATAAAAATAACTTTGTCCCCCTCCTTCAATCCCAGTTTTTTGCGGATTTCAATAGGGATAGTCACTTGCCCCTTGACGGATATTCTTGCAACATCCAACATAATAAATACCTCCCGGTGCAGAACAAATATTTTGTACTTCCTTTACTTCATTATATGGCATTTCGCTGAAAACATCAAGGGAGGCCACATGTCAAATTGAAGAATTTTGCTTTTTTTGAGCAAAAAAAGCCAATCTGGCCAATTATTTTATGCGCATTTGCAGTAATAGTAACGATTTCCACGCAAAAGCTCAGTGGCGACCAAATTAGATAGTGTGTTTTTCGCGAAAATATACTATAATAATTTTAACAGGTGAAATTTCTAAAGTGATTAAAAATTGTTTGTGTAGAAAATAGAGAGGGAGTTGAAACACTTGTCTACTATTGATGTTATAACTCTTTATCATGGTACGATATATGACTTCGCTGAGATAGATGTGCGGAGAGGGAAACCGTTCAAAGATTTTGGACAAGGCTTCTATGCGGCGCAAAGTCGCGAGAGTGCAGCTAATATGGCTCTCCGTAACCGCGACATTGAGCTTCGTCGGTTGAACCGGCGCGGGATTACCCGTGAGGTGACACCGTGGCTTTATACGTTCGAATTGGATAATCGCAAACTCGAATCGCTTAACGTAAAAGAATTTGGAAGTGCAGATAAAGAGTGGGTGCAATTTGTCGTCCTTAACCGCATGAATGGAACCTCGCAACACGACTATGATATTGTTATTGGCGCGACCGCAAATGACGTTACATCACGAACAGCACAGTTATATATGGCAGGCGAATACGGAGATGTTGACAGCGATGATGCAGTTGAGTTTTTTCTGCGCCGCATACAACCGGAACGGTTGCCCCGACAGTTCTTTTTTGGGACACAACGTGCTGCGAATTTACTTGTGCTCAAAGGAAGGTGTGTGGTAGAATGAACGAAGAAAAAAGGAGCGTAGAACTTTGTCAAGATATTGTGGCTACGCGAGTGGCGCAGATGATAGCGGAGCGCGATAATATTGCACCAACAGAGGCGCTGCGAAGGCTGATGATGACGCAGACTTACGGTCTGCTCTTAGATGCCGAATCGTATCTGCACTTAGAGAGCGCAGAGTATACCTTGGATATGTATGATGCCGAGCAGCGAGGCGATTGGGAACGGTGGATGGAGGTGTAGAATGCTCAACAAAGAAACCTATTTACAAGTACAGATCGCTAACCTCTATATTCGCAAGCATGGCATAACACCGCAGGAGTTTATCAAGCTTGACGATGAGTGTGATGTGTTAGGTTTCCTGCTTGACGGTTATGAACCATTTCACCTTACGGGAGAACAGGGCGTATTGCGTGAAGTTGAGGAGTATATCGCGCTTAAGCCTTTGGAAGATTAACATTTCACATCTTACGCTGATCTTCGCACACATAATGCGCGGCGTGTGCAGATTCAGATCACTCCCAAAAGCGCGCATTGCTTTGACGCCACTTTAAACACTCGCTTATCCCGTTGTGCCTATAAAAGCGGTAAACAGCGCCTTTTACACCCGCTTTTGATATGTGAATATCGCTGTTCGGTGCAGATTCATCATAGGAAAGACGGCTTTCCGCGTCTGAAATGACATCCTCGCTCAGGTAAAGGCTCTTTTTACTGCAAGTGTGCATGCAGGCAAAGGCATCTGTATCCGTGCATGTAATGTAGAGGGTTTCGCCTTTATCCTCACTGAGATGAAGCTGCACCCATCTTTTCGTTATACCGTTCATTTCGTCGATTTTATTGTAAATGTCGGCATTGGTCGGGAATGGGTATTCAATTTGTTCGCCTGGCTTATCAGTATCGTGGGTGACCATGCGCTTAACATGGATGCTCTTATTATCATTCCAGCCCTCAAACCATGCACTGCCATTAAAATCGTTCCAACAGACCATGATATGGTCGCATTCAATGGTGAACTCATTATCGCCCATACAATTCCATACGTATCTGCCATTTTCAAATGTCAGTCCAACCTGTAAGACTAAAAAGTCTTCGCAAAGTTCAATAATATCGGTTTCGATAATATCAGCTTCATTGGCAGAACAGGATTTTCGTCCGGTTCTTTTCATTTCGTCGATGGCTCTTTGCATATCATAGATAACACTTTTTAAAACCTTCACGTTCTCAAAGCGCAGGGCGGAGTTTTCGGCAATCATGGCTTTTCCCGTATCGTTGCAAGGATGGGATTTTAGTACGTCGATCCAGTCGAAATATATGAGTAGGTCGCAGCCGTTCCACTCGGCATGATTAATCTCACAGTCATGCAATGCAAGATAATTCATCGTATCTTGCGATTGTATTTTATAAGTCGTCATGTTTGCAAATGCACCTCCATTCGATAACAATATTATACGTAAATTCAGCTACGGAGTCAATGGAGCTAAAATTATAACGAATTATATATGAAAATCTATCTTGACTTTTCTGGAAGAAATGCGGTACAATATAATCGTAAGTTCGGGAAACGTACTTCCGTTAATTACGTTTATCTAATGTTTAGTTCAGTATGATCATCATCATGAGGCGATTTTATGTTTATAGGACGCGAAAGGGAATTGCAAAGATTAAATGAGCGTTATGAGGGCAAACGGTTTGAGTTTGTCGCTATTTATGGCCGCAGGCGCGTTGGCAAGACGGCGCTGATTCGTGAGTTTATTAAAGATAAAAAAGCAATATTCTTTACCGCTGCCGAGAATAGCAAGGATAGGAATCTTGCGCTTTTAAGCAAGTCTATTTTGGAAGCGGACGCATCCTACAGCAGTTTCGAGGACGCTTTCGAGGCGGTTTACACCATAGCGAAAAGTGGGCGCACTGTATTTGTTATAGATGAATATCCTTATATCGCAAAGAGCTATAAGCCGCTGTCCTCGCTTTTGCAGCAATACATCGACAACAAATTCAAGCAGACAGATATTTTTATCATTCTTTGCGGTTCATCTATGTCTTTCATGGAGAATCAAGTGCTGGGATATAAAAGTCCGCTATACGGCAGACGGACGGGGCAGTTTAAGTTAGAACCGTTCAGTTTTGAAGTGAGCAGGCAATACCATAAAGGGTTCGGCAAGCGGGAACAGGCAGTTTTATATGGGATCACGGGCGGTATTCCACAATATTTAGAACTGATGGACGGCGGAAAATCGCTGAAGTATAATATCATCCACAGTTTCCTCACCTCGGACACTATGCTGTTCGAGGAACCTGTCAATCTGCTGAAGCAGGAACTGCGTGAACCTCAGATATACAACGATATTATCACGGCTATTGCCGGCGGCGCTTCACAGTTAAATAAGATTTCTGATAAATCATATGTCGGAGATACTAGCAAGACCAATAAGTATCTCCGTTCGCTCATCTCACTGGGAATTGTTAAAAAAGAGGAATCTATCATGGCTCAGTCCAAGAGAAAGAGCATCTATCGCTTGAACGACGGGATGTTTCGGTTTTGGTATCGCTTTGTGCCGCATAATCTGGCCAAGATACATCTGGGGCTTGGGGAGAGCGTTTATGCGAGCATTGAGTCTCAGATTTCAGATTTTATGGGTGAGGTTTTTGAGGATATATGCAAGCAATGGCTGTGGAAAGAAAATATTGAGAACAGATTACCTTTCGATTTTCAGGATTGCGGTCGATGGTGGGGGACGAACCCCTTGCACAAGGCGGAACAGGAAATCGACATTTTAGCATTTAGCGCCGGGAATAAGGCCGAGAATAAACAGGCGATTTTCTGTGAATGCAAGTGGACGAATGAGAACATATCTGATAGAATTATTGATGAACTGATTGATAAGAGTGCTATGTTCGCTTATGAGAAAAAATATTATTATCTTTTCTCAAAAAGTGGCTTCACATCTGCCGCGCTTGCAAGGGCAGGCGATAATATCCGTTTGATTAGCTTCGGCGAAATGTTTTAAAGGCAAAGGAAGAAGGGAAGGTGAACTGAGAATGCGCTTGTTTGTCGCTATAAACTTCAATGATGACAGCCGAAACGGCCTGCTTGCATTACGGGATGAGTTGCGTTCCCGTTCGGCATGCGGCAATTTTAGCCTGCCGGAGAATTTGCATCTGACGCTCGTGTTCATCGGCGAATGTAGTCCGAAGAAGCTTGATAATATTGAGACGATCCTGGAGACGGTTGAGTTCGAGCCTTTCGAAGCTACGATAGACAGGGTCGGAACATTTTCACACGGAACATTGTGGTGGGCGGGCTTGCGAAGGGCTAAGCCCTTGATAGATCTGCAGTACGAAATAGAGTATAAGTTCGCTATTTGCGGGTTTGAAATGGACGGACGCAAGTACAATCCGCACATCACGCTTGGACGCGAGGTTGTGACGGACGCGTCGCCGTGGCGGATAAAACCATTCGGCGAAACAGTAGACAGTATAGACCTGATGAAGTCCGAGCGGATAAACGGCAAGTTGACTTATACGACGATTTATACTCGAAAAGCGGAGTGAAAGGAAACCGCAAAGAAAATCGTTGATATTTTCACGCTAACGATATATAATGACGTCGTTAGCGTTTTCATGAGAGAGGCGGAGGCGGCAACCGACTGTGCCAATGATGGGGAAGCCGAGAAAATGGATATATTCGATACATTCCGAGAGCATGCAAATCCGGAACAAGCTGCCAAGATGAGCGCGTATATGCGCGATCAATTTCCTTTCATTGGTCTACCCACGCCGGAACGAAAGAAACTCAGCCGCGAATTCATCAAAGCGGCAGTCAAAGCGCCTGTGGATTGGGAATTTATTTTCAAATGCTGGGAGCAACCGGAACGAGAGTTTCAGTATATGGCAATGGACTGTTTGACAGGGCAAAAGGCAAACCTGACGACCGCCGATGTTCCGCGTATTCGCGAGTTGGCAGTTCAGAAATCGTGGTGGGACACTATCGACGGGATTGATGTTATAATCGGCGACATTGCCCTCCGTTTCCCGGAAGTGAACGCCACACTTTTGGAGTGGAGCGTTGATGATGATTTCTGGCTGCGCCGTATAGCAATCGACCATCAGCTTCGCCGCAAAGACAAGACGGATGCGGATTTGCTCGAACGGATTATTGTGAACAACCTCGGTCAAAGCGAGTTTTTCATAAATAAGGCTATTGGATGGAGCCTGCGCGAGTACAGTAAGACAAACCCCGATTGGGTGAGAGGCTTTATTGAGCGTCATCGCGGCGAATTGGCCGCGCTCAGTGTCCGAGAAGCGAGCAAGTACCTATGAACTGCATCTACATTCTACGCTTGGGATTAAACGGGAAGGCGCGAAAATATGACTAATATGACCCATTGGAAACGCAACGCAGGTCTTTTCATCGGCGGTCAGTTGATATCAATGTTCGGTTCAATGCTCGTACAATTCGCGATAACGTGGCATATCACGCTCGAAACGCAATCGGGCGTGTGGATGACGCTGTTCACCTGCGCGGCTCTGCTGCCGATGGTGATCATCTCGCCATTTGCCGGCGTGTGGGCGGACAGATACAATCGAAAATATCTAATCAACATCTCGGACGGCGCCATAGCTGTGACCACACTGATACTCGCCGTCGTATTTTTTGTGAGCGGCGAAAATATGTTGCTTATGCTTGTGGTCGTGGTCATTCGCGGGTTCGGGCAGGGCGTACAATCCCCGGCTGTCAACGCGCTCATTCCGCAGATTGTGCCGCAAGAGCATTTGACGCGCTTTAATGGGATTCAAAGCGCAGTGCAGTCTTTGACGATGTTCGCCACGCCAATGCTTGCGGGTGTTTTGCTGACGTTTATACCTATTGAGTATATCTTCTTTATCGACGTAATCACGGCAGCGATCGGCATCTCGATCGTGCTCTTCTTCGTACATGTTCCGCGGTTGGAACGCGTTCAAACCGGAAACGGGCTGGGCGCATACTTCGGAGAACTGAAAGAGGGATTGCGTTATATCGGCGACTGCGCGTGGTTGAAGATCCTGCTCTGCTACACAGCCTTCTTCTGCGTCCTTATGACGCCCGCCGCGATGCTCACTCCGCTTCAGGTCGCCCGTTCATTCGGCGGCGACGTATGGCGGCTCACGGCGATTGAAATCCTGTTTTCACTTGGAATGGTTATGGGCGGGCTGGCGATTTCGGTGTGGGGCGGATTTAGGAACAAGGTTCACACGATGATAATGGCCTGCTTTGCCTTCGGCGTAACGACGATTTTGTTCGGTGTAGTCCCGAATTTTTGGGTCTATCTGTCTATAATGCTTCTGTGCGGCGTGACAGTACCGTTTTTCAACACTGCGTCGATGACTATCATGCAGACGAAGATCGAGCCGCAGATAATGGGACGCGTGTTCAGCATATTGATGATGATAAACAGCTTGGCCATGCCGCTCGGTATGGCGTTGTTCGGACCTTTGGGCGATCTCGTAAAGATAGAGTATCTGCTGGTCGTGACCGGCGCCTTGTTGTTCGCCAGCGGCTTTGTACTGTGCGCGTCCAAAACACTTAAATCGGTGGGAGAGCCGACATTAGAACCGGAGGAATTGCCTTGATTTACTTAGCGCTTATCAGTCTGCTCGCGGTTATCCTGACCATTTGCGACAAGAATGCCGCCCGCAAAAACGCATGGCGTATAAAAGAGCGAACGCTGCTCGTAGTTTCAGCGCTTGGAGGTTCGGCGGCAATGCTGCTTACTATGCTGGCCGTCCGGCATAAGACCCGCCGCGCAAAGTTCATGGTCGGGATACCGCTTATAATACTGATTCAGGTGGCAATAATCATGTTTGTATTTAATTCAAGTCTTTCGGTCAGCCATTACAGCGTTGAAACCGATAAAATCAATGGGGAACTCAAACTGGCGCTTATAACCGACCTTCATTCCTGCGATTATGGCAGCGGACAGCGTAAACTGCTTGATGCGATCGATGCTGAACGCCCGGACGCAATTATGCTATGCGGAGACATATTCGACGACATCCTGCCGCCGAACAACACGATCGAGTTTATTGACGGCGTTTCGGCTGATTATCCATGCTATTATGTTTCCGGCAACCATGAGTTTCGAAGCGAAAAAGCTGACGAACTCAAGGATATTCTCAGATCATACAATGTGAAGGTCTTAGAGGGGGCAAGTGAAATCATGGAGGTGAGAGGCGAGAAAATCCGCATAAGCGGTGTCGACGATCCGGATACCGACAAATATGCAAGCAGCACCGCTCCATATGCCGAGCAGATCAAGCGATTGAGCGCAGAGGCAGAGACTGAGGGTGAGGGTGAGATGTTCACGGTACTGCTGTCGCACCACCCCGAGCGTATAGCGGAATTCTTGCCGCTGGCGCCGGATGTAGTTTTGTCGGGGCACGCGCACGGAGGGCAGTGGCGGCTCCCGGGAATCCTCGAAAACGGCCTGTATGCGCCTAATCAAGGGCTGTTTCCCAAGTATACTAACGGCGAGTACTTCTTCGGCAGTACAAGATTGATAGTCAGCAGGGGACTGGCGCGGGAATCGACCGCAATACCGAGAATATTTAACCGCCCGGAGATTGTAATCATTACTTTAAGTAAGTAAATTTTAACAAAAATTCTTTAAAATAAAATCCAATAATTCTATTGACATTAATTTCCACGCATGTTATTATATTGGAAAATAACGGGAGATGTGGAAATGATTAGTATCTTGATTCTCGTCAATGACACAGAATACGCTGAGATATTGGGACGACGGCTTGCGGCTTCAGGTAACAGGATGGAAGTGAGTGTAGCCGCGCTTCCCGAATCAGCGGAAGACGGAGAGGCGTTTGCGGAAGTGCATCCGCGCTATGATTTTGTGATAACAGACACGAATATGAACGAATATGCGGAGACGGCGTTTCAAGGAGCGTCAATTATTCTGTTGGCGGAGGGAGCGGACGCGGCGCCCTGCGGAACTGCAGGCGTACGCCCGGACGCGACATCCGACGGAACTATGGGCGGACGCATGGACGCGGCGTCCGGCGTTGCGCGTATACTTGCGGAAAAATACGGCAGAGTTAGCAGTCTGGTTTCTCTTATAAAATATAAGTATGCGGAAAAGACGGGGCGGAGCCGCATCAGCGCGGAGCTTGAAAACGCCGATATGAAATTCATCGCTTGTTTCGGGCTGACAGGCGGCTGCGGCGCATCGTGTATCGCTATAGGCGTAGGAAGAGAGCTTGCGGCGTATAAGGGCAAGCGAACGCTGTATGTAAGCATGGAAGCGCTGGAATCGGACAGCTTGTGTCTCGGAGGCGCAGATAAAGGATTGAGAAACATATCGGATTTTCTCTATCTCACACTAAAGGGACGCAGCGCAGAGGCAGCTTTGTTTCTGGAGGGACAGCTTCATTGCGATACCTATGGACTTGAACGTTTTTTCCCGTCTAAGGGCTTGAACGACTTGATCCGCGTCAGCGCGGCGGAACGAGAAGCTTTCTTTAAAACCATAAGAGACAGTGGACGGTTTGACGTATTGATTCTGGATTTGGGCAGTGATCTTAGAGAAGAGATCAGGGATGTTTTAAGTCTGTGTGAATCACTTTTGATTGTGGAAAGAAAGGATTCCGTATTTTCCGGCAAGACCGTCAGGAATAAGGAATTGGTGCTCGGCGCTTGGGGAAGGGAACACGATAAAGCTGTGAATATCAGCAATGCACCTTATCCCGAGCTAGAAACCGGCATGTATGAAGACGAAGGTGAAGTTGAAGCTGAGGGCGAAGAGAGAAAACCCAGGCGCGACCCTGCCAATATACTGCTTTGGGCTAGAGGAAAGCAGACGCAAGTCTCGCTTGATGAGGAAAAACCAGAGGGAACTGTTATAGAAATAGGCTATGATCCTGCCGGGTTTAGAAGGCATGATGGGATCACGGACTTCGTGTTGTCAAACGAATTCGGAATCGGGATAAGCAAGGCGGCAGAAAGTATTATCGCTGCCGGAGCATAGGTCATTAAGGCTAAAGCGTTGAGGCGGCGCTGTTGGAGCAGGGGGCATTAAAAGGCCGCGGAAGTCATTAAGGCGGCGCGGGGTTGAAAGGCGGAATTGATGAATCAAGCAGAAGCGGTCAGACGGATAACGGGTGAAATCAGAGAGCGGATCAATTCAGAGATGTCCGACAAAGACGATGAAGAGGTGAGAGAAGCGATTGTACGTTATGTACTTTCACATGAAGACGTCAGCCTGCTGTCAATATGTGAAAAATCCGAGATAATAGACACGGTTTACAACAGGGTTCGCAAGGATCTGAGCATATTGCAGCCCTTCGCGGATGACAGAGAAGTATCGGAGATCATGGTCAACGGCAGGGATGCGATATTCATTGAGAAGAAGGGAAAGGTGTATCGCGTGGGCGTGAGCTTTGAAAGTGCTGAAGAGCTTGAAGAAGTGATCAGGCGGATTGCGGCGAAGGTGCACAGAGAGATAAACGAACTCAACCCGATACTCGACGCAAGGTTGGAAGACGGTTCCCGGATCAACGCGGTTTACAAAAATGTGGCGCTAAATGGACCGAGCCTTACAATAAGGAAATTTCCGGAGAACAGGATTACAATGGAAGATCTTCTGCGATTCGGGACGATCAATAAAGATGCGGCGGACTTCCTTCGAGTACTCGTTATAGCAGGCTACAATATCTTCATCAGCGGAGGAACCAGTTCAGGAAAGACGACTTTCTTAAATGTTCTCTCAAACTACATACCGCAGGATGAGAGGATAGTGGTGATAGAGGATTCCGCCGAACTGCAGATCACGGAGATTGAAAATATTGTGCGCCTTGAATGCAGAAACGCCAATGTACAAGGCAAAGGCGGAGTTACTATGCGTCACCTGATCAAATCCAGTCTGCGAATGAGACCGAACCGGATAATAGTGGGGGAGGTTCGCGGTGAAGAGGTGCTCGACATGATACAGGCGATGAATACAGGACATGACGGTTCATTGTCTACCGGTCACGCGAACTCGCCCAAGGGGATGATATGCAGGCTTGAGGCCATGTACCTCCAAGCGGCTGATTTCCCGGTAGAGGCTATAAGAAGGCAGATATCAGAAGCTATAGAGATAATCATCCATCTTGGGAAAACGGCGGAAGGCTTCAGAAAGGTACTTGAAATATCGGAAGTGTCGGGAATGGCAGAGGGGGAAATCGTATTAAATCCACTTTATCGTTACGACGCGGAACATGAGCTTACACCCACAGGAAATAGGCTTGGAAATGACATGAAGCTCAGAAGGAGGGGATTGTCGTTGGTGGCAGTAAAAAAGACCGGCAGTTAGTAAAATTTTAAGGGCCGCAGGGTACAAGGAAGCTATGATGTAGTAGGAAAAAGGGAGAAAAACATGCCTGATTACAACGAATACGGCCTTTCAGGGCGTGAAAGAACTAGGTACTATTGCATGTCGGCACTGGCGGCTCTTGTAATAGGAGAGCTGTTTTATCAAAGTATTGTTGCGTCGGCGCTGCTCTTCCCTCTGTGCGTACCCGCCATGAGGATGTACGAAAAATACCTTGCGGGGAAAAGGAGGGCGGCTCTCAGCGTCTCGTTCCGTGATCTGCTATACTCACTGTCCGCTTCATTCAGCACGGGGAGGCAGATGCCGGAGGCGCTGAGAGAAGGCTTGGAATCCTTGAAACTCATATATAATGAAGAAGCGCCGATCATCAAAGAACTCGACGATATGAATAAACGGCTGTTCATAACACGGGAAACGGAAGCAAGCGTCCTCGACGACTTTGCAAGGCGCAGCCATATAGAAGACATCAGGAATTTTGTTGACGCGTACTTCATATGCCGCGCCACCGGAGGCGATATAGAAAAACTCGTAGTGAAGGCCGCCGATGTAATAATGGAAAAGATGAATGTGCAGAAGGATATACAGACGATAACAGCTCAGAAAAAACTGGAATCCAAGATATTACTAGTGATTCCAGGAGCGATACTTCTATTCTTGCAGATGTTTTCCCCGGATTATTCAGCAATTCTATATGGGACGGCAGCGGGGCGGGTGCTTATGACGCTGGCGTTTACGGTGACGCTCGGCGCGTATGTATGGAGCGTGAAGCTGACTGACATAGAAATGTAAGAGGGAGGCGGAAGGATATGGAGCAGAAAAAGGATGCGATTGACGGTATAGCGCAAAGGCTGATATCTGTAATGCCGGAGTTTCTGACAGGGAACGGCGAAGAGATGGAAAGGCGGCTGAAGTCCGCATTCGGCAATCTGAATTTCAGTGAGGAGATAGCAGCGGAGAAAAAGAAGAATGCGCTAAGATGGGCGGCGGCGATATGCCTGCTGGCAACGCTTATAGCAGTGATACTCACACAAATATTCGGTGCCGCGTCCGAAAACACCATATCATTTGAAAGACCCGATTTTCTTGAACAGTCTGTAGGCGTTGACGCCAAAGTAAAAGTGCGGTTTGATACGGAAGAGGTCGTGAGAAATGTACACATAGTGATTCGTTCCAAGGGGCTTGATCAGGAAGAAAAGGAAAGGCGGGTGAACGAGACAGTTTCAAAGCTTAAGACCTATGTTTTAGGAGGAAATGAGAATCTGAATAAGGTGAATTCAGATCTGAATCTCATAGAATGGGACGAGGAAAGTCTTGTACGGATAACATGGTCGACAGACAGACCGGAAATCATAGAAACTGATGGAACGTTAAACAGAGTGGCGGCCAGAGAGGGGGATTTCGTAAATCTCACAGCCAGACTTTCACTGGAAGATGTAGGTAAGAACGTCGCTATGCCTGTACGAATAGGTCCGCTTTCAATAGCCGGAGAGGCGGACGAAAGCCTGGACATGATTTTAAAGGGTGATGTAAAGCGCCTGAATGAATCTGACGACGGCCTCAGCCTTGTCCTTCCGGAATCCAATGTTTACGGCGTGGAGTATACATGGGAAACCGAAAAGAGAAATTACCACATAATGGAAATAGTCGCTTTGTTGATGCTTATGTTTCTGATATACAAGTCAAGGTATCGCGGCGTTAACAGCCGCGTAAGCGCGGCACGGGACAGCATTGTACGTGATTTTCCCGAATTTATAAATAAGCTGTTGTTGCTTTTGAATGCGGGTCTGGTGGTGTCCGCAGCAATATCAAGGATAGCCAAGGAGTATGACGAGCGGCGCGGTGAAGGCTGGCCGCGGCGGCATCTATATGAAGAATTATCTGCGATGCAGCAGCGCATCGAGAAGACGAATGCTTCTCTCGCCTATGAACTCAATGTGGTGGCTTCACGAAGCGGAGTAAGAGAATTAATGCGCTTTTCGTCTATAATATCTGACAACATTGATAAGGGCAGCGCCTTGGCGGATAAACTGAAAGCCGAGGGCGAACTCGTATGGAACGCCCGCAGAAAAAAGGCGGAAGAGGCGGGGCGCATAGCGGAAACGAAGCTGGTAATGCCTATGATGCTTATATTGTTGGTGCTTATATTGATAACCGTAGCGCCCGCCGCTCTTGAGATGTAATCACGGCCAGTTTCCGCTGAACGTAAGAACATTCGCAGAGTCCGCTGTCCTTGGAATGTAATAGCCAAAGTTTAAACTCAGTTGTACTTATGTACTTAAAAAGAAAGCAGGTGTAGAAATGAAAAACAGCAAAAAAGGTATGGAACTAGTCCAAGTGGCAATCTTAATAGGAATAGCCATATTTATCGGCCTCATCTTTAAGAATCAAATTAATGAATTCATAACGGGGATATTCGGGAACCTGCAGGGGGCGGGATTTTGATAAGGAACAATAAAAAAGGCGCGACGATGGTAGAAGCGGCTATAGTATTTCCGCTTGTAATAGCTTCTGTGATGGCGCTCATATATATAATGATAAATCTCTACTGCTTTACCGCCGTGCAGTCCGCTTTACATATTGAGTTACGCGGGGAATCAGGCAGGAATACAGGTTTAACGGAAATAGAACTGACTGATGGCTATGCCAGAGACAGATACCGCGCGGCGGCGGAACGGCGGAGCTTCAGCATTGATGAGCGGAAAAAGGTAATACGCCCATATATAGAGGCGGAGTCGACGGACACCTATGAAGGCAACGCCATGTCGGGACCCGGCGTAGAGCGAACCGTGTACGGCAGATATTACCTGATCGACGAGGGTAAATTGATCAGAAACCTTTCTATGGTCTCGGATGTGATCAGTGATTCGGACACGGAGTAAGGGCGTCTGAGTAATCACGCCTGGCGTGGGCTAGCAGTGAAGAGGTAATGATATGGCTTATGGAAAAAGAGGTTCCACATCTGTATTTTTGACACTGGTTTTTGCCTCCTTGATAATCGTGTCTTCTGTACTTATACGCGCTGCCGGTTTATCCGCCGGTAGAAGCTATGGAGATGCTGTTTTCAACATGGCGGGACGTTCCCTCTTGGCGGAATATGACAAAAAACTGTTTGAAGACTATGGCATTTTCGGAATGCGCACAGATGAAGAGATTGCGCGCCGCAAGTTGCTTCATTACAGTGACGCCAGCCTTGAAAAGGGGATACGGATGGATGGGACACTATGGGTGCTGCCTTGCGGTGTCAGCGATTTAACGACAGACTTAAACGAGTTTTCTCTCCTTGATATAGATGTGTTCGAAGAACAGATTCTAGGCGACGTTAAAAACGTTATTGTAAACAACGTGGCCGATAGAGCTTTGGGGAGAGACGGCGCCGATGAAAGCGGCGGCGGGACGGGAGGTGGCGGCACCGGAGGCGGCGAAGCCGGAGCGGGAGGCGGCGCAGGAGATAGGGCAGGAGGCGGCGTTGTCGGCAGACTTGAAAACCAAACGATCATAAATGCTTTGCCGTCCAGGGGCGTTAGCGGGAGTGAAATTCCGATACAGACATTGATAGACAACGGATTGCCCAGCGTTTCTGAGCTGATGGACGGCGGCGCCGATATTTTCTTGACGACTGAATACCTGTTGGCGAGATTCGCCCATGCAAACGAAGCCGTGCCGGAGCTTGCGGCGGATCATAGTCGGTTCTTCGCTAATGAAGTGGAGTACATCGTCGCAGGCAAACACAGTGACAAGGAAAACTATAGCTCTGTAAAGATAAAGCTGGCGCTGCTGCGCTTTCTGATGAACGAGATATACCTTCATTCCGACAATGAACGGATGGATGTGGTCAGGGGGATAGAGGCTACGCTTTCGGCGCTTGTGCCTCCCCCATGGCCTCAGATACTACGTGAACTCATAATCGCCGCGTGGGTCACAGTTGAAAGTGATAATGATATGAATATGCTTGCGGACGGCGGTCAGGTGCCTTTGTTCAAATCGAGTGAAAATTGGGCGTGTGATGCGGACGGCATCGCCGGAAAAGTGCTTGCTCATATCAATGCGATAGGGCGCGTCGGCGGCGGTGAGGAGGAGGAAGAAGAACCGCGCTATGTGGCGCCGGTTAAGCCGGAGAAAGAAGAAGGATTCCACTATGTGGATTATCTGAGGCTGTTTCTATACTTTGTTCCAAGAGACGTTAAGCTGCTGCGCACTATGGATCTGATACAATTGAACCTGAAGAGTTCATATTATGAATCATTTCTTATACGTGATTACTATACCGGCATAAGGTACAGTCTGATGATGAATGGAGATCGCTTCACCTATGTGCAAAGGTATGCGAAGCAAACGAATTCAGAGGATGGAAATAAATAAACCAATAAACAAATGAACAGACAAATAAAACAATGAAAAGTAAAAAAGGCTCATTTACAGTAGAAGCGGCGATTTTCTTGCCTATATTCATAATAGGCGTACTTTCAATCGCCTATATTCTCAAAGTGATAGCGGTTCAGGAGAATGTGTTCAATTCACTCTCCGACGAGGTCAGGAACATGGCTGCGGAAGCGGCGGCGATGCCGTATCCTGTTTTTTTCAAAAACGACATTACGGAACGGGTAAACGATGAGAACGGCGATGAAATGGAGAACTTCCAGATATCGGGATTCTTATACCGTTACAGTTTCGGCGGTTATACAGATCAAATACGGCTTACCGCCGAATATGATATTAATGTAAAGCTGCCTGCCGCCATTATCAAAGAGATACCGGTTTCCGATACAATCTTGTGCAGGGCGTTTACCGGAATACTTAATACATCTGAACCGATGGGCGCAGAAGAATTCCTTGAGGATGAGGAATCAGTTACTGTCTGGGTGTTTCCGCGTTCCGGTACGAAGTATCACAAAGAAGATTGCGGGTATGTCAAAGTTTACCCAAAAGAACTTGCGTTGAGTGAAAGCGTGCGCAAGAAATACGAACCATGCAGTATTTGCAAGCCCAGAGATTTGGGAAACGGCAGTCTTGTTTACTGTTTCCAAACGAGCGGCGAAGTATTTCATAGGGCGAACTGCGCGGTGGTCGAGAGGTATGTCGTCTCTATGGAGAAGGAAGAAGCGGAATCGCGGGGGTATACGCCATGCTCCGTGTGCGGCGGTTCATAGCGCTTACTGCGGTGGGCGCGTCCCGGTCGGCGTATTGAACTGCGGCGGGCGTGTCCCGGTCGGCGTGTTGAACTGCGGCGGGCATGTCATGCCTTGTGTGTTGAACTGCGGCGGCGGAATGGGGGTTAAGATGGTAGAATATATTGAAACAGATGCCGGCAGGAGGCTGGCGCTCATCGAATCGGGAGATTGGGTATTGCAGTTTGAAGAGAAAATCATCACATCAGGCAGGTGCGCAGCCCTGCTGCCCTGCGTACTTTACAACAGCATGGGAAAACGGAGGCTGCAGTTCGATACAACAGGCTATGTTTCTCTTAAGGATTATGGCATATGTGAGCTTGATCAAGCATTGAATCTGCTTTATATGGTTCCGCTAATGATACTTGAAGCAGAGGACTGGCTTCTGAGGGCGGAAAAATTCAGTTTGACCGAGGAAGGCGTATATATGAATACAAGTACCGGCGAGGTCAGGTTGATCTATGGCTTTCGCGGCAGAGGGGATTTTCGCGGTCAATATACGGAATTATTGGAGGCAGCGGCATCCTGGGATTACATAGCCGGACTGCGGGCAGCGGCTAACCAGATAATGGAAAAAATAAAGCTCGGCAATCCAGATATGAAAATGCTGCTTAGGATAGTAGAAGGCGTCAGGAGGGAATGGAATTTGATACAGCCTCGCCGAAGCTAATACCGGGTTAAATACAGGTGGTTTTGGTTGAAATCATTGATGAGTAAGCACCGAAACAAGGCGATCACATGTCAAGAAATTCGAACAATTCCTTGACATAGAAGACCAGCCGCATATGAAATCTGTCGTCCGCTGTGGACAGGTCGTTTCCTATGAGCGAACGAATACGATTGAGCCTATAACTTACCGTGTTTCTGTGCGCGAAAATAGCCTTCGCTGTTTCCTGAACACTTCCGTCATTTTGCAGATAGATCCGCAGCGTCTCTACAAGATCGCTGTTGTTGCGTTTGTCATATTCAAACAAAGGCTTTAGAGCGTCATGAAAAAATCGATGGAGCAGATTTACATTATCTACATATAACAATATACGGAATATACCCATGTCCTTGAAATACTGACTCTGCTTATTGTTGCGCTCAGCGAAATTCAAAGAATGCAGAGCTTCAATATAGCAAAAATGCAGCTGTGTCATCCCCTCCGCTATATCGCTTATGCCGATCACAGGGCGCGATATGGACGGATTCACTGACAAGGCCGATTCCAGATAACTGTGAAACTGTTTCAGAAACTCATCAAGCAGTTCGTAGGTGACATTACTCAGAATCGCGATGTGCAAGTCGTTTTTCAGGAAAATGTGATAGTTGACGTCGAAACGTTTTAGTAATGTGCTGACGCTTAACATGGTACTCAAATGACTGAACAGGGCGACGCAGCATGGCGAATCCGTATCATAGCCGCCCTCGGACAGCAGAGAGAGCATGTTGTCATTTCCAGACGGATTGAATATCAGGGTTTGGAACAGTTTATCAAGGGTTTTATCGAGGTAGGTGTTGACGAAAATCTTATTACAGTAATCCTGCATCAAGTCGATGATATGGATGCGCCACGGCATGGTGAACAGAGGGAAGTTGTTTGACTCGCACAAATTAACAAGTTCATGGGTTATATGCTTGCTTTGGATGTAGTTGCCTATGTTCAGGATGAGGCCGCTGCAGTTCTTTTCTATCAGACTTTTCGCCAGTTTGCAGATCCAGTTATTGTCATCCCGGACAGAGATCCCTGTGGTGATCACCAATTCATTGCCTCGCAAAAAGTCGATGGTGTTAACATCCTCCATGATATGAACCCATGAAATCTCGCCGGAAAGACCATATCTGCCCGCTATAAGCGTGAGATTATGAACCTCTTTGGAATCTGCGTATAATTCTGATAATTTAGGCTTCATCTTATTTTCCTCCGGTTCTTCCCTTTCAATATAATATAAGTATAACATACCGATCTTTATGCGTATAGCACAAAAAATCGGTAAAAATATCGTCAGCAGGGCCAATCGACATTAATACATACGAATGATATAATCTGTTGTAATAAGTGGAACGACAAGGATGTCGAGGCGGACATCGCTTTGTCGTTTATTATTATAGGCAAGCTCCGGAAACCCTCGCCGAATAGCATACGCAGGTTCACGGAGGTTTACTATTTGAGTTTTGGTTCCGTTCTCCATACGGAACGCGCGCTGCGGCCGAGCGCGCACGAAACCCAGTCTGATGGAAAAACGGGAGGTGGTCGTCACGCATGATTAAAAAAATCCTGATCGCGAATCGCGGAGAGATTGTAAATCGCATCATAAGAACATGTGAAAAGTTTGGCATTGAGGCAGTCGCCGTCTATTCGGATGCGGACAAGGATATGGAGTATATCAAAAATGCTGCGGAAAGTTATAATATCGGTTCTGCCGCGCCGATAAAGAGCTACCTTAACATTGGCGCAATCACAGAGGCCATAGCCAAGTCAGGCGCCGAAGCGGTACATCCGGGATATGGTTTTTTGTCCGAATCAGCCGAGTTTGCGGCAGTCGTCGAAGGCATGGGTGTAAAGTGGATAGGCCCAGGATCTCAGGTTATGAAAAGCATTGAGTCAAAGTCCTACTGCCGTATCGCGGCGGATGCCGTAGGCGTACCCGTGACGCCGGGTACGGTGGGTATTGTTTCAAATGTGGACGATATCTACAGGATTGCGCACAAAGTAGGCCTGCCCGTGCTTCTGAAGCTCGACAAGGGCGGAGGCGGGAAGGGGATTGAAAAAATTGAATCGCTTGAATCCCGTGAAGCCGTGCAGGACGTATTTGATCGGCTGAAACGGATCGGCGCAATGGCCTTCGCAAGCAGTGACGTCTACCTTGAAAAGCAGATCGCTTCGCCGAAACATATTGAAGTCCAGTTTGTAGCGGATGCTCGCGGCGACGTTATATGCTTGGGCGAGCGTGAGTGTTCCATACAGCGCAGATACCAGAAGATCGTCGAAGAATCACCTTCCGCCGCTGTGAATGAGGAAGACAGGCTCAAGTTGTACGATTATACAAAGAGAATAGTTAAAGCCATAGCTTACACAGGCGTCGGTACTATTGAATTTCTTAAGGGCGAAAGCGGCTACTTTTTCATGGAGATCAACGCACGGCTGCAGGTCGAACATCCCGTTTCCGAAATGGTTACAGGCCTGGATCTTGTGGAATGGCAAATACGGATTGCCGACGGCGAAAACCTGAGTTTTACGCAGGAAGATGTTAGATTGGGCGGACACGCGATAGAATGTCGCGTGTATGCCGAAGAACCTGTTACATTTACACCTTCGCCGGGGGTTATAACGAAATTGGTTTTTCCAGAGGAGAATGACGGCGCCTTGCGGATTGAACACGCCTTGCATACGGGTTATGTCGTCACGCCATTCTATGATCCAATGCTCTGCAAGCTGATAGCTTTGCACAACAATAGAGAAGCTTGCATAGGGGTAATGAAAGCCGCACTGGAAGATATGAAGATTGAAGGCGTTTCCACAAATATCGACGTCGGACTCGCGGTAATGGAGGATAAACGCTTCATTTCCGGCGGCTTTTCCACCGATTTCTTTGCCGGTTGATATTTTCGGCAGTAGGGCGTCCGGCGGTTGGGTTTGTTGCCGGTAGACGGCTGACGTCTTTGCCGGTTAACATTTTTATATAAGTTTAAGATAAATTAGGAGGATGGTTTGTTATGAACAAATATGGTGTAATCATTGATACCCTTCCACCCAAAGGAGGCAGAATTGAAATCCTGTTCCGTCAGGCGGGCGACGGGTTTATACAAGTCGAATACGGCTATGAGCAGCGCGTGGAGCTTTTAGACTCTTTTCGTATTCTTGCGGCGGACGCAAAGATCAAGCGCAAGAACGCGCATGGTTTGATCGAAACGCTGCCCAGTTTAAGGGCGAATATGATACATTTCGACCCTACGGTTCTTTCGCCGCAGAAACTCATTGACATGATTAAGGAGATCGAAGAGTCGATACCCGGCGTGGACGACATGGTGATCGAATCAAGGATTATCACCTTGCCGATCGCTTTCGAAGACAGTCAGACAAAGAAAGCGGTTGAACTCTATCTGAAGCAGGTGAGGCCGGATGCGCCAAACTGCGCGGACGGCTATAATCTGGAATACATGGCGATATGCAACGGTTGTACGGTGGCGGATATAAAGCATATGCTGCTGAATACTGAGTGGTATAACAGCGGCTGCGGCTTCTGGCCCGGCGGCGGTTTCTTCTGGCCGCTGGATCCCAGATCCAAGATGAATGTGCCGAAATACAATCCGCCGCGTATATGGACGCCGGAAGGCGCTGTTGGTATAGGCGGAGCGTGTCTGTTTACCTATACAACAGCAACCGGCGGGGGATATCAGCTCTTCGGAAGAACCATTCCCACGTTCCAGTTTGCTATGAAACATCCGATGTTTAAGGATGGTCCGTTTCTTTATCGTCCTTCCGGCGATCGCATCAGGTTTGTCGAGGCGTCGGAAAAGGATATTTTGGATATTCATGAGCATGTACATGATAAGACGGATTATGAATACCAGATAGAAGACGGTGAGCTTGTGGTTAAAGACTATCTGGAGTTCTTGTCACGTGACGATGTAGCTAAAGGCGCCGCCGATTTTCTCGCGCGTCAGAAAGAAGGCGCCAAAGCCGCGCCGAGACTGTAGGGTTGAAAGGAGAAACAGGATGTTGAAAGTAGTAAACGGCGGAATCGAAATACTTGTGGAAGACTGGCCGGGCAGACTCGGATACATGGGGCTTGGGATGGCTGCGGCAGGCGCGATGGACAATCTTGCGCTGCAGCTCGGAAATCTGCTCGTGGGTAATGCGCTTACTGACGCAGGCTTGGAGATCGCGGGCGGATACTGCGAATTCGAGGCCACTGACACGGGAGTCCTCGCATTGACGGGCGCCGATATGTCGGCGGCTTTGAACGGAACACCGCTGCCGCTATGGGAGAGCGTCGCAGTGGAAAAGGGCGATCTATTGAAATTCTCGCATTTTGGTGAAAAAGGCTTTCGTGCTTATTTAGCCCTGCGCGGCGGGGTTGACGTGCCTGTATATCTGGGCAGCAGATCTACATGTCTGTTCGGTTCCTACGGCGGTTTCGAAGGCCGCAAGTTGGCTGCCGGCGATATTGTGACCGCGGTGAAGGACAGCTCAGCGGCGGGCGGCGGGACATCTTCCGTTACAGGGCGCAAGCTGAACCCCAAATACATCCCAAAGTATTCCAACATATGGGAGTTGCGCGCGATACCCGGCCCCAATTCCTCACCGGACTATGTGACGGAAGAGGGAATGGATTATGTATTCAGCTCGCCCATGAAGATTTCCCACAACGCGAATCGGGCGGCCTATAGACTGGAGGAGGTTCCCGATTACTTCTGGGCGCGTAAAGACGGCGGAAAGGGCGGCAGCCATCCGTCAAACATCGTGGATCACGGCTACAACATGAGAGGCGCGATAAATGTTACCGGCAATACGCCGTCCGTATTGATAGCGGACGGGCCGACATTGGGCGGTTTTGTCTGCGTAGCTAATGTAATAAACGCCGACTTGTGGAAAATAGGTCAGGGGATTCCGGCGCGCGACAAGGCGGCGTTTACACTCGTCACTGTCGAGGATGCAATCGAGGCTCGCAAGGAAAGAAATGCTATGTTCGAGGCAGATGATCTATTCTTATCTTAAACTTTAGGCAAGCTGCGGAGCTTGCCTAAAGACAACTTATAAATTATTATTGACGGAGGAGGACGGAGATATGGCGTACACTTTAAAAGCGCATATGCCTGGGCTGGTGGCCAGAGTAGTTGTAGAACCGGGACAGAATGTTGAAAAGGATCAGGAATTAGCGGTAATTAACTGCATGAAAACCGAAATGAGATGCTTATCCGGAGAAGCGGGAAGGGTGGACAAGATCCTGGTGGCCGAATGGGATGAAGTGGATATCGGCAGCGATATGATCATTTTGGAGAATTAATATTGAACCGCGTTTCAGATAGGGTTCAGTATTAACAGAGTTCAGTAGAAGAGGTGTGTTGAAATGAAGATAGACATCAATGTTGATATGGGTGAAAGCTTTGGGCGCTACAGCTTAGGAGACGATGAAGCTTTGTTTCCCTATGTGACGTCCGCCAACATAGCTACAGGCTTTCACGCAGGCGATCCTAATGTACTTGACAGAACCATCCAGTGGGCGAAACAGTACGGTGTCGCCGTGGGAGCGCATATAGGTCTGCCGGACAGGCAGGGTTTCGGGCGAAGGCAGATCGATATATCGCCTGCGGAGCTGCGCGCCGATACCTTGTACCAGCTGGGCGCGATGGACGCGTTTCTGAAAATATACGGTCTCAAGATGCAGCATGTAAAGCCGCATGGGATATTGTACAGGATGGTTGGCGAGCAAGAAAAATACATTGACGCGTTTCTTGATACCGTCGAAGAGTACGATAGAGACCTGTACATCATGCTTCACTCGGGCTGCGAGGCGCTTAACCGCGCGAAAGCGCGCGGACTCAAAATAGCGCCCGAAGCCCTCATTGACCTGGGATATGACGAAAACGGCAACTGGATGCTGGAAAGGGTCAAAAAATCACGTTCGCCGGAAGAAGTGGCTGCAAGGGCGCTTGGCGTCGCCAAGGACGGCAAGATCGATACGGTGAGCGGTAAAAGGATAGCCATAGATAGTTGTACGGTTTGCATACACGGAGATGCGCCGAACGCCGCCGACGTGGCCAAGGCGGTGCGGGCGGCGCTTGAAGAAAACGGCGTGACGCCGACTAATCTGGACGGTTATTTTGCGTGAGATCCGGCTGAAGATGCGGCCGTGCGGAAAATAGCCGGAAATCCCTTATAAATGATGGAGGAGCTGTTTGTAATTATGAAAAAATTAGACTTTTCGGTAGCGATATTGGCAGGGGTTTCATGTGTGTTTATGTACATACAAGTACCTGTATGGGCAATATTCATAGGATGGGCATGGTACTTTACACTGGGCGCGTCGCCGGAACTGTTAAAGAAGGGCATATTGCCTTCGATTGCGGGTTCGGTTCTGGCCGTGGCCGCCTTCCTGTTGATCGATGCGCTGTCCATGATAATGCCTTCAATGGCAGCTGTGATCATTTCGGTTATCATCACGGTGTTTGCGCTCATGATGACGCTCAAGGCGCCCGCCTTCAATCCATCGCTGATCTCATTCAACGCGTATTCCTGCATATTTGTGGGATATGCGGCGGGCGCATACATGGTCGTCGATGGTATGCCGCCCTTACTTAACGCCGCCATATGGATCACAGGCGGGAACTACATAGGACTTATTTTCGGATGGTTGAGTATATATTTCAGCAATATAGGCTCAAAAAAGGGATAATGTAATCAGGTTCCGGTATGGGGAAAAATGGCGTGGTGTTTGAATAGTAACCAATATGACATAATATTCATAATTTTCTTGACATGAAATGCCAACTAATGTAAAATGTACTAGAAAACAGGGCAATGGGGCACGCTGCAGTACCCATAGCCCTGTTCTATTATTTATCTTGTATCTTTTGCCAGTCCCCTATAAATCCTATGCAGCTTGTAGAATGGAGGTAGTTGGAAATGAAAGCTTTACAGTTTAGGTACCGGAATCGGCGAATATCAAAGCTCATAGCGTTGATGCTCGCTTTGACGCTGATTCTTCCAGTCGGCTTTAATCCGGTGTTCAGCGCGGATTCGTCATCGCCGGACGCCGCGTACAGCCCGGGCGCCGACGCAGACGCCGTGTACAGCACGGGTTTTGAAGGCGCGGACGACGCTTTCCAGACTCTTGCATTATCGGATAGTGAGATTTATATCGAAAATCCTATAATCGAGATGACGAAAAAAGACAAACATGTGATAATCGTAACAGTAGCGGGCATCACCACGGCGGATGCGAACGCATGGGCTAAATCCCTGAGATGGGATTTGAAGCGGAGCGCCGCAGATAGTCCCCAGTGGAAGTACGGGGATGAAACCAAGGCTTTATTTGATAATATATACACAGGAGACAGCCTCGAAAATTGGAAAAAATGGGGCAATAACGGCAGCAGCAACACCGATCCGCTGTTTTCGGGGATAGTCGTCACAGGCGCGGCTATAAGCGATGCGTACACAGACGAAGAAGCGATCCGAGTGGTATTGAGCTTTGAAAATGAACTCTTTTTCACCAATAATCGCGGCGTGGGAACCTTTGACGCCTCTACTACGGCCAACCGGAATGTTCCCGCGGTTTTCATAGGCGATTACACGCTGACTGCCGTAGATGAGGGCGACGGCGACGCGGATGATGCACTGATCGCGGAGGGGACGATGAATTTCAGAACCTATGAGACATATCGTACATACGCCGAATTGGAAGCCGAGCTTGATAAAATCAAGGCTGCAGCCCTTTTAAACGGGCGTTATATGGATGTTGAAGTGTTCGGTCAGAGCGAAGGCGGATTCGATCAGTATTATGTTACCTTTGCTTCGTCAAAAAGCGCGGTGGAAGATTATCTCGAACTGACCGAAAGGGCTGAAACGGAACCTGCGGCGGTTCAGGCGGAATTGGCGGGCGGAACGCTCGGCGACTATGTGCTGCCATTCCATATCAACAATATCCACCCGGACGAGAACCCCGGTTCCGACGCGCCCATAAACTTCCTCTGGAAACTGGCGACACAGGATGAGATCGCCTACTCGGAGATAACAGGCTTCGCAGAGGGCGTAGTCGTACCTGATTTTTACACGACCGACGCCATAAAGGAATGGTCTCACAACTATGGCAGACTGGGCGCCTCGCAGGGTTCGCTTGATGTGAACGACCAGTACACACTCGCCGCCAATACATTCGATGTTGACGAGATATTGGAGGATGTATTCTTCATCGTGTCTCCCAACGAGAATCCCGACGGCAGAACGGTCAACTCAAGAAGGAATATGAATGGTTTCGACCTGAATCGCGACGGCAGTTTCCAGACACAGAAAGAAACCTACAATATGATGCAGCTCATCAGTAAATGGAATCCCGCCGTATTCGTGGAATTCCATGGATTTGTGTCAGACTTCCTCGTTGAGCCATGTACGCCGCCTCATGAACCCAACCTTGAATATGATATTCTCATTGAGAATTTCTATAAGGCGGGGGAATCCTTCGGCAACGCCGCTTTAGGCAGTCTGGCGGATAAGTACCCCAAGGCGGACGGACTGCCCAGCTTTTCAAAATACCACATGCCTATAAGGGACGGATTTGACTCAGGCGAGTGGGACGCGTGGGACGATCTTTCCGCCAACTATACGCCCAGCTATGCGATGCTGAACAGCGGGAGTTTCGGTTACACGATAGAAACGCCATACAGCAATCAGGCGGCTACAGATCTGCTGGAATACGGGCTTTATGGCATGGTCACCTTCCTTTCGGATAATAAAGATGATATTTTCGACGGTCAGCTTGAATTCTTCCGGCGGGGAATCGAAAATATTGATGTTTCGGTAGAGCCGGATAACAAGCTTGAACCGCTGTATGTGGATCTCAAGGATAATGTGCTCGAAGACGACCTGTGGCGCCCCAAATACACGGGCGAAGGCGAAACAGGGAAATTCTTCCCGGAATACTATATTATTCCGGTAGATAAAGATGCTCAGAGAGATCCCGCCGCCGCAGCCGAGATCGAGCACTTCCTTTACAGAAACGACGTCCGTCTCAAGGTCTTGAATAAGGACACTCTCATCGACGGCATTAGCTACAAGGAAGGAACTCTTGTGGTAGATATGCATCAGGCTAAGCGGGATTACGCAAACGCTGTGCTGTGGGACGGCATAAATTCATCGTTCTTCTCGGGGCTGTATTCCGAATCCGTTGTAAGTCATCCCAAGCTGCGCGGTTTTGACTGCATAGCGGTAGCAAAGCCGGGCGCCATACCTGCCGCAAACCTTACGGTTCAATCCACGCCTAGGGCGGCGGTCAGCTCGTTCAGCGGAGACGCGGCCGAACCGGCGGTCATAATCAAGAACAACGGGCTGGAGGCCGTGCGCGCCGTGAACCGTATTCTGGCCGACGGCGAGGAAGTCGGCTTCATTTCTACCGGCGTTTCCAAGGGGAATTTCTTAGTGGAAAAGGACGTGTTTGACGAATACAGCGGTGAATTCGCCATTGTGGGAAGCGGTGTTTCCAAGGCCGGCGGCGATGTTTACAAGCTAGTCGAGCCGAAGATCTATATTGCCGGGCGCGTCAAGGAGTATAATGTAGCCGTGTCGGCTGCGGACGCGTATTACTCGGGATGGTTCAGTGAGGGCTACGGCGCCAAGAACTGGACTAATATTCACAGCAATGAAGCCTCAAACTTCGATATGATGGCCTTCGGTAAGCAGATGAACTTTAACATAGCGGAGACGCCTGCAGAGGCTTCGATCATAGTGGGCGCGTCGGCTGTAAACGCAGGACAGTACGGCGCCGACGCCCTCGCTGCGGTAAAGGCGGGTAAGCCGTATATAGCTACAGGCGCATCGCCGCTGAACCTTATAAGAAGTAATATACTGGCGGGAACGGCCTTCATGTACAGAACCGTATCCGGAGCGGAGTCCCTGCACACTGTAGATTATCCCAGCGACAGCGTGATCACTGCGCCGCAGATACAGTCGGGCGACGATATCATATACTCCTACGGGGGCGCTTACATAACAGACGTACCGGAGGGCGCGACTGTGCTGATCAAGGCGAAGACCTCCGCCGAAAACTTCCATATAGCCGGTTGTTTCCCCGCTGTAAGTGACGATAACCTCGGCGGCAAGGCTGAAGCCTTCAGCTACAAGGGTACGAACAGTGCAGGCGATAATGTAGATGTGACGGTATTCGCTAACAGCATCGTGAGGAAGGCTCACCAGCAGGACGACTATCTCTTCGCGACAAACGCCATATACAGCAAGTCCGTCGGCGAGGCCTGGGAAGCGTTCAGCGGGGAAGAAATGATCACATATGTGGAGATAAATTCACCTACGCGTATCAATACGCGCCTCAGAACCCCTGTACAGCTTGACTTCTCCGTAGACGGCTCGGCATATGAGATCCAATCATCCAACGCGAGTATTGCTAAGGTGGACTACAACGGACTCATCACGCCGGTTCGCGCGGGCATGGCTACGGTCACGATCCGCACGACAGACGGAAGCGGCTTAGCCAAATCGGTGTTAGTAAGTGTAACGCCGTAATGCCGGACGCGTATGACAAATATCGCGATAAATTAACGACATTTTCTTGACATGAAATACTTAGTAAAGTAAAATATACTAAAATCAGGGCAATGGAGCAAACAGTCATATCCATTGCCCTGTTGATTAGGGGATTATAAGTCTCCTTAGACCTTATTGGTTGCTTCTTTTGTTCCCAGCTAGTTTGTAGAATGGAGGTAGTTGAAATGAAAGTCTCACAGTTTGGGTACAGGAATCGGCACATTTCGAAGCTAATCGCTTTTATGCTTGCTTTGACGCTGATCCTTCCGGCGGGTTTTAATCCAATCTTTGGCGCGAACGCCGAAAGTGCGGAGGACGCCTTTCAGACTCTTGCATCATCCGATTCCGATAATGAGATCTACATCGAAAATCCCATCATCGAGATGACGAAAAAGGACAAACATTCAGTAATCATAACAGTAGCCGGTATAACTACGGCAGATGCAGACGCATGGGCTAAAGCACTGAAATGGGATTTGAAACGGAGCGCTGAAGATAGTCCCCAATGGAAATACGGGGATAAAACCAAGGAATTATTTAATAATATATATACAGGCGACAGTCTCGAAAACTGGAAAAAATGGGGCTATAACGGCAGCGGAGTGAATGCTGCTCCACTGTTTTCTGAAATGGTCGTCACGGGCGCAGTTATAAGCGATCCCGGCGTCGGCGCCGACGTAATCAGAGTAGAAATGAGCTTCGAAAACGAACTCTTCTTTACCGATGATAAGGGGGTCGGAACATTTAACGCGTCCGGCACGGCGCACAGAAACGTTCCCGCTGTATTCATAGGCGACTATGTGCTATCGGCTGCAGTAGAAGGCGGCGAAGGGGTAGAAGATGAAGTGGTCGCGGAAGGGATGATGAATTTCAGAACCTACGAGACCTATCGCACATACGCCGAGCTGAAAGCGGAGCTTGACGAAATCGAAAAAGCCGCACTCGCAAACGGACGCTATATGGATGTTGATGTATTCGGTCAGAGTGAAGGCGGATTCGATCAGTACTACGTCACGTTTGCGGCGTCAGAAGATGTGGTGGATGATTACCTGGAACTGACCGAAAGGGCTGAAACAGAACCCGCAACGGTTCAGGCGGAATTAGCGGCAGGGACGCTTGGCGACTATGCGCTGCCCTTCCATATTAACAATATCCATCCGGATGAGAATCCCGGCTCCGACGCGCCCATAAACTTCCTGTGGAAGTTGGCGACCCAGGATGAGATCGCATACTCAGAGATAGAAGACTTTGAGGACGGCGTGACCGTTCCCAATGATCTTTACACGACCAAAGCCATAGAGGGATGGTCTCATGACTATGGCAGATTGGGCGAATCGCAGGGTTCACTGGACGTAAACGATACCTATGCGATCGCCGATGAGACATTCGATGTTGACGAGATGTTAAAGGACGTCTTCTTCATAATCACTCCTAACGAGAATCCTGACGGCAGAACGGTTAACTCAAGGAGAAATATGAACGGTTTCGATCTGAACCGCGACGGCAGTTTCCAGACACAGAAAGAGACCTATAACATGATGCAGCTCATCAGTAAATGGAACCCCGCCGTACTGGTGGAATTCCACGGATTTGTATCCGACTTTCTCATTGAGCCTTGCACGCCGCCTCATGAACCCAACCTCGAATATGATATTCTCATTGAGAATTTCTATAAGGGGGCTGAGGCTTTCGGCAACGCCGCATTGGGCAGTCTGGCGGATATGTATCCCAAAACAGAAGGACTTCCCAGCTTTTCGAAGTACCACATTCCGTTGAGAGACGGTTTTAAAGCCGGAAAATGGGACGCGTGGGACGACCTTTCCACTAATTATACACCCAGCTACGCTATGCTGAACAGCAATTCATTTGGCTATACCATAGAGACGCCGTACAGTAACCAGGCGTCGACGGATCTGCTGGAGTACGGGCTTTACGGCTTGGTCACATTTGTATCGGACAATAAGGATGAGATTTTTGACGGACAGCTTGAATTCTTCAAGCGCGGAATCGAAAATGTTGACGTTTCGACAGAAGAGGGTAACAAGCTTGAGAGCTACTATGTGGATCTTGGCGATAAGTTGCTTGAAGACGATCAGTGGCGTCCCAAGTATACGGGCGAAGGCGAGACGGGGAAGTTTTTCCCCGAGTATTACATCATCCCCGTGGATAAGGACGCTCAGAGGAATCCTGCGGCCGCAGCCGAGATCGAGCACTTCCTTTATAGAAACGACGTCCGTATCAAGGTTTTGAATAAGGACACTCTCATTGACGGCATTAACTACAAGGAAGGAACACTTGTGGTGGACATGCATCAGGCGAAACGGGATTACGCAAACGCCGTGCTGTGGGACGGCATAAATTCGTCGTTCTTCTCGGGGCTGTATTCCGAATCCGTCGTTAGTCATCCCAAGCTGCGCGGCTTTGACTGCATAGCGATAGCAAAGGCGGGCGCCATACCTGCCGCAAACCTTACGGTTCAATCCACGCCCAGGGCGGCGGTCAGCGCGCTCAGCGGAGACGCGTCTAAGCCTGCGGTCATAATCAAGAACAATGGGATAGAGGCTGTACGCGCTGTGAACAGCATTCTGGCTGGCGGCAAGGACGTGGGCTTCGTTTCCTCAGGCGCCTTCAAGGGTAATTTCTTGGTTGAAAAGAGCGTATTTGACCAATACAGCAAAGATTTCGCTCTCGTAGGAGACAGTGTTTCCAAGGCAGGCGGCGATGTTTACAAGCTCGTAGAGCCGAAGGTCTACATAGCAGGCCGCGTCAAGGAATATAATGTGGATGTGGCAGCGGAGGACGATTACTACTCCGGGTGGTTCAGTGAGGGCTACGGCGCTAAGAACTGGACTAATATTCACAGCAATGAAGCCTCAAATTTCGATGTGATGGCCTTTGGTAAGCAGATGAACTTCAAGATAGCGGAAACGCCGGCGGCGGCTTCGATCATAGTAGGCGCATCGGCTGTGAACTCAGGTCAGTACGGCGCCGACGCCCTCGCTGCAGTAAAGGCAGGTAAACCTTATATAGCCACAGGCGCGTCGCCGCTAAGCCTCATAAGAAGTAATATACTGGCGGGAACAGGATTCGCGTTTCTAAACGTTTCCGGAGCGGAGTCACTTCACACTGTAGATTATCCCAGCGGCAGCGTGATCACCGCACCGCAGATACAGTCGGGCGACGATATCATATACTCCTACGGGGGCGCGTACATAACAGCCGTACCGGAAGGGGCGACCATACTGATCAAGGCAAAGACCGCCGCTGAAAACTTCCACATAGCAGGATGTTTCCCCGGCGTGAGCGACGAGAACCTTGGCGGTAAGGCCGAAGCATTCAGCTATCAAGGGAAAAATGAAGCCGGAGAAGATGTGGATGTGACGGTATTCGCCAACAGCATTGTGAGGAAGGCTCACCAGCAGGACGACTATCTCTTTGCGACGAGCGCTATATACAGCAAGTCCCTCGGCGAGGCTTGGGAAGCGTTTAGCGGAACCGAAGATACAAGCGCGACTCAGTATAAGGTAAGTTTTGATGCAAAGGGCGGATCACCTGTTCCGGCAGAGCAGACAGTGAGCGAAAACGGTTTCGCTGCAAAACCCGACGACCCCGCTAGGATGGGAAATAAATTCATGGGATGGTTCCTTGGTTTGGATGCAAGCGCCTTCGATTTTGAGACCACTCCGATAACGGCGGATATTCTGCTTACAGCTAAGTGGAGAGCGACAGGCACTTTCCCTGTCACAAGCAGTGACAATAATAACACGCCGAATACTCAAGCGCCTGCAGAAACAGGCGCCGAAGTTCCTACGACTAGTGACAGCGCTGTAAACACGCCTGATACAAGTGCACCTACAGGAACTTTGGCAGCGTTCCGTGACGCCTCTGCCATATCGGGATGGGCGTTGCCATTTCTTGAAGAATTGATTGCGGCGGGTGTGATTTCGGGACGCAGCGACGGCTCTCTCGATCCCAAGGGTGAGGTGACCCGTGCGGAGTTTACGAAGATGCTGGTGCTTGCGCTCGACATCAAAGCAGGTGGTGAAGCTGTAGTATTTTCAGACGACGTAAAGGATGGAGACTGGCATAAGACATTTGTCGATATTGCATCTTCCAACGGCTTGATTCAGGGTATTTCAGGCACGAGCTTTGCTCCGAACAACAAGATCACAAGACAGGATCTCTGTGTGATAATGTACCGCGCTTTGGCGGCGCTTAATATCACGCTTCCGGCGCCGGACGGCGGCGTATTCCCGGACGACGGAGCGATAGCCGATTATGCGAAGGATGCTGTGAGTATGCTGAAACAGATCGGTATAGTAAGCGGACGCGAAGACGGGCGCTTTGATCCCGAGGCTTACGCGTCACGTGAAGAGACGGCGAAAATAATAAGCGGAATAAGGGCTTATGTAAGCTCTCAAACTGTGGGTTCAGCCACCGCTGATGGTCCAGCCACCGCTGACGAAGCGGGCGCCGCTGACGGTTCAGCCGCCGCCGCAGGCGCCGCTGACGGTTCGGCCACCGCTGACGAAGCAGCGGCCACCGAATGATGTACATCGCGGGAGGATGCCCATAACACTTGTATTAGACGTGAAGTAAAGGAGGAAAGACCCCATGGGAAGAAAAATTCCGATGTGGCAGGTAGCTATAGTGATGATCGTTACGATCGGCCTGCTCTGTTATGCGCTCAATATATTTCACATGTTGTTCTACAACGGCCAAGATACATCGCCGCTCTACTGCGGTTACGGCGAGTTGCACGTCCCGCTTATCTTTGCGGCGACGCTTGCGGCAATAATAGCAATCATCAACGGCTATAAATGGAAGTTTTTAGAAAACGGCATTATAGCCAGTATTTCAAGGTCAATGCAAGCTTGTTTGATTCTGCTTGTGGTGGGCATGCTCATCGGTTCTTGGATCGCCTCGGGCGTTGTGCCCGCTATGATCTACTACGGTCTCATGATCCTCAGTCCGGGCGTGTTCCTTGTGGCCAGCTGCCTGATCTGTTGTATCGTATCATTGGCGAGCGGCTCTTCATGGACGACCGCCGGTACGATAGGCATAGCACTTGTCGGCGTTGGCTTTGGACTTGGAATCAATCCTGCGATGACCGCCGGAGCCATAGTATCAGGCGCGTATTTCGGCGATAAGATGTCGCCGCTTTCAGATACTACAAACATGGCGCCCGCAGTGGCGGGTTCGACTCTGTTCGAACACATACGCCATATGATATGGACAGTAACGCCGTCGCTTATCATCGCGTTGGTGATATACGCGATTTTGGGTCTGGGCAACGCGAGCAGGGATGTTGACATGTCCGCCGTCAAGGAGCTTCAGGACGCGCTCATCGGCTCGTTCAACATCAATCCCGCTCTCTTGATTCCGCCGCTTCTGGTCATAGTCATGGTGGCGCTTAAAACACCGGCTCTGCCGGGACTCATCGGCGGCACAGTGCTGGGAGTCATAATGGGCATGATATTCCAAGGTATAGCCGTGGGAGACATCTTCGGACTCTTGCATTACGGATATGAATCCGTCACGGGCAACGCCGATATCGACAACCTTCTCACAAGAGGCGGTATGGATTCCATGCTTTGGACAGTAAATCTCATCATCTGCGCCATGACAATAGGCGGTGTGATGGATTCCTCAGGCATGTTGGCTCAACTGGCCGAAGCTATGCTCAAGCTGGCAAGGAACGTTGGAAGTCTGGTCACAGTCACGATCGTATCCTGCTTGTTCATGAATGTAATCGCCTCGGATCAGTATCTCGCGATAATCCTGCCGGGCAGAATGTACAGAGAAGCCTTTGAGGATATGAGACTGAAGAACAAGAATCTCTCCAGATGTCTCGAAGACTCAGGCACGATGACCTCACCCCTTGTGCCTTGGAACACCTGCGGTGCGACGATGAGCACATTCCTGGGCGTGCCTACTGTTCAGTATATACCCTATGCATTCCTGAATCTTCTGAATCCGATCGTTTCGATATTCTACGGATTTACGGGGATTTCCATGGAGAAGATGACAGAAGCGGAATACAAAGTGGTGCTTGCGAACAGGAAAGCCGACAAGGCCGCTGCTCTCAAGGCGCTGGAGGCATAAAGACACAGAACAAGATACATCCGTATTACTATCAAACGCCGGGCGGCGGAGCATCCTACCGTCCCGGCGTGTTATTTGTGTTGCCGGCTATGGTAGCGGAACATTATAGCTATTTATGCTGTCGGCTTCGGCGGAACAGTATAGTTATTTATGCTGTCTGCTGCGGCAGATCAGTATAACTACTTGCGCTGCCGACTATAGCAGCGGAACAGTATAATTTATGCTGTCGACTGCGCGGCGGGATGGGGGTTTTTATGAGCGATGAGATAAAAGGCATAATAGAATTGCGTGAAGAGTTTTCCGGCATTATAAGCCCGCCCAATGGAGCGCAGGGGCTGCAGCAAGCCATACAAACGGGTTTATTGTCCCGGTTGATAGGCGAAGGTGTATTGGAAAACGCTAGAAAGGCGGAGCTTGATGAACTCGCCATACTTGCGGAAAGGCTTGATTTGGCTCGCCCGGAAGCGGAATACAGGTGGGCGCTCATACTTCGAAGATTCAGTAGGAAACTAATGGAAGTGGCTGTAAGCGAATTGCATTTTGACAAAAAAACCGAGACCACACTCATCAAATCCTTGAACTATACCGATAAGATATATTTCCTGAATACCAAGCTCGAATTGAAGCGCTTTATTAAAAAGTGCGGTTATGAGGACTATTATTTTATGGATAGGATAGCGCGTCAGGAAAAAAAGATATTCGATCGTCAAGATATGAAGATCGAAAACAGATTGTACATCATGGAAGAAATCAAGGCGAAAGGCGAGCCGCTTACGGTAGAAGAACTGGCTGTAGACGCCGAAGATTTGAAGGAGAGGGGCGTATGCGGCGATAGCGGATGTGACTGGATACTGTCGGCGCTCTTAGACGTTGTCATAGTAGATCCGCGCAAGAATAAAGCGGAGCTATTGCTGAAAGAAGCTATGAAGATCAAAAAAAACCCAGCGAGGATCCTTATCAATAAGGTCAACTGGGTTAAATAAAATCCTAAGAGAATTATACTGCCATATATCCCGTTCACACAAAGGACGCCGAGGGGCGCGAGACGCATACGGAATACTACAAAGACGGCGCGGTAAACCGCTACGGCGAGGTGCATACCTTCACCGACAAATACGGTAGTACCACAAGCTACGAGAGGGACGAAAACGGTAATGTCACACGCGTCATAAATCCCGATAACAGCGTCAAGGGCTATAAGTATAACGATAAGAA
>JAISED010000047.1 GCA_031264295.1 Eubacteriales Family XIII. Incertae Sedis bacterium
ACTTGGGCTGAGAATTTCCAGCAACCGGGTTGAAAAAGACAATGACATGCTTGTCGCAGAGCGGCAAAAGCATAATGGTATGAGTTGGTCCGGTAAGGGGAGCGGCGCATTGGCAGCCATAAAAATGCTTATGCTCAATAATGATACAGAACAATGGCTGTATACGCGCTCGCTACCTTTCTCTATGCCCGTGGCTGCATAGGTCAACCGCACAGGTTGAATATTTTTTTTAAGGTACTCTTATCGCCTGCTATCACTATAGTTCAAATTTATGCTTCACCTCTGGCGGTTCTCATGAAAATTCCCTTGCTCCTTGCTTCACTTGTGCACCTCTCCTGTAAAAGGATTAAGATTCCATCAAAAGACAGAACCTTAATCCTTTTAAACGCTTGCCTAAAGCTCGTCGATATCCCGCGCGCTTATAGTCCTAATGCCGTTTTCCGCAAACACCGCCGCAGCGCGTTCGTTATCCGCCACGCGGAATACGACATAGGCGTCGCCTTTTCGCCTTGTGATGAAGGCATAAATATACTCTATGCTTATGTCCGCGTCGGCAAGTATGCGCAGCACCTTGGCGAGACCGCCGGGTGTGTCCTGAATCGCCGCCGCTACTACGGGGGTTACTGTAACTACATAACCCGCCGACGACAGGGCTTCCTTGGCCTGCCTGGAATCGCTTACTATCGCCCGTAATATGCCAAAGTCGGCAGTGTCGGCTATAGACATCGCGTGCATGTTGATGCCGGCGCCGCCTATGACATCCGCCACATCCGCCAGACGTCCGGAATAGTTCTCTACAAAAATTGATAATTGTTCGATTGTCATCTTTGATTCCCCCTCCAACTGACGTTGAATATTGTGAAATACCTATATACGGCAGCATGCCGCCGCTTATATCTTCCTCTTATCTATCACGCGAACGGCCTTGCCCTCGCTTCTCGTAATGCTGCGCGGCGCTACAAGGGTGACCTTCGGCGATATCCCGAGCATCGCGCGCATGGACGCCAAAAGCTCGCCTTCCATGGCCTCCACTTCTTTCACCGTATCTGAGAACATTTCCGGCGTCATCTCCACCTGCACCTCGAATGTATCGGTATAATTGACCCTGTCCACGATGATCTGATAGTTCGCGGGATAGCCCGCATTCATGAGAACGGCTTCTATCTGCGATGGGAATACATTTACACCGCGGATTATGAGCATATCGTCGGTGCGCCCTGTAATCCTGCTCATCTTTACCAGCGTCCTGCCGCATGAACATTCATCTCTGGTCAATACGCATAGATCCCTGGTTCTGTAGCGCAGCAGCGGGAATGCCTCTTTGCTGATGCATGTGAAGACCAGCTCGCCTTGCGTTCCGTCAGGCAGTACATCGCCTGTATCCGGGTCTATGATCTCGGGAATGAAATGATCCTCATTGACGTGCATACCTGTCTGTTCGGTGCATTCGAAAGATACTCCCGGTCCGGAGATCTCGGTAAGTCCGTAAATATCATATGCCTTGATATTCAACTTGTTTTCTATATCATGGCGCATTTCCTCGCTCCACGCCTCCGCGCCGAAAATACCGGCCTTCAGACTGATTTTATCCTGCAATCCCTGTTGGATTATGTTTTCGGCTAAGAAAGCCGCATAAGAGGGCGTACAGCATAATATAGTCGCGTCAAGATCCATCATAAACTGCAGTTGCCTTTCTGTATTACCTGAAGACATAGGAAGAGTGAGCGAGCCTACCTTGTGCGAACCTCCGTTCAATCCGGGGCCGCCTGTAAACAGGCCGTATCCATAGGACACGTGGACAACATCGTTCTTGCTGCCCCCTGCCGCGACAATGGCTCTCGCACAGCATTCATCCCATATGTCGATATCGTGTTGTGTGTAAAACGCCACTACACGTCTTCCGGTTGTGCCGCTGGTAGACTGTATACGAACAGCGTCCGCCAGAGGCAGCGCAAGCAGTCCATATGGATATGCGTCTCTCAGATCACTTTTCGTAAGAAACGGCAGCTTGTTCAAATCATCTATGGATTTGATATCGCCGGGTTCTACGCCCTTTTCATCCATAAGCTTCCGGTAATAGGCAACATTTTCATAAACATGCTTAACAGTTTTAACAAGTCTTTCCGACTGCAGCGCACGCATATTCTCCCTTGACGCACACTCCATCTCCGGTTGATAATAATTCACTTTTACCTCCATCGCGGCCGTCCGGCCGCTGCAAATACTAATAAAACACCTTTAACAGAACAATTATTTCACAAAGCTGTAAAAAAATCAACAAAAAATAACACGGAATGTCTTAAATGAATGTCTTAAATGACCGTAAAGGGGGCTTCTAAAAACCAGGGTGTGCAGATATGGTTTTTAAAAGTTCCCTAAAGAAGGCGCATGCGCGAACTTGAAACCACCGCGCCGCGCCTTCCTATGATCATATCCGCCCGTCGGCAGGCGGCGCCTTATACCTCACGCCCACCGATGGCTTTATACCCGGCGGCAGCCTTGTCTATAGAAACCTCAGACCGCCGCCTACGTTCGAACTAGTTGTTCGAGCTCATCGTTAGAACTAGCCGCTCGAACCCATCGTTAGAACTATCAGTAAGCTACGTTGACCACGACAGTTGACTTGAGATTACTGCCGTCCGCCAGTGTTACCGTCACCATAGCAGTTCCCGCCTTGACGCCGGTGACGACGCCGGTCTTGGGATCTACCTTGGCTATAGCGCTGTTGCTTGAAGCGAACTCCCAGTTCCCATCCTTTGCATCGGAATCCACCTTGAGCTGCAATGTACCTTTGACCTTTACATTTGCACGAGCGGGGCTGAGCTTAACTTCGGTTGCCAAAGAATCCTCATCGCCATAGGTGAAGAATGCGGAAAGTCCCGAGAATGCTACGTTGGGCTTGGCAGCGTTCTCCGCGTTGGTACGCACCATCACCTTGAAAGATGTGTCGTCAGCTACAGTCCAGCCTGCGCCTATGCCGTATTTGGTAATATACTGCGGCGCGGTAGGTACAAAGGCATCGGGATTCCCGTCATCGAAGTACTGCAGATCCCTGAGTTTAAGTGTAAGCGCTACGGTCTCGCTATCACCGGGTTCTAAGAGACCCGTCTTCGCGTACGCCTTTAGTTCATTCTTTGGCCGGCCTTCTTCACGCCATGTGTCGGCGCCCAAATAGAGTTGTACAACCTCTTTGCCCGCTACGTCTCCGACGTTTGTAACTGTCACATTAGCTGTCACAGTATCATCGGGATTGCTCTTGTCAAATATCTTCTTGTCCAGGCTCAGAGCGCTGAACTGGAACTTCGTATAGCTGAGTCCGTATCCGAAGGGATAGGCTACCATCGACTCATATGTCTCGGGATTTGTTTCATAATAGCGATATCCTACGTAGACTCCCTCGTCATAATACGCATTTGAGCCGTTGACTGTATTCGAATGTCCCGGTTTCGCCATAGCTATCGAAGGGCTGTCCGTGTAAGTTCTTGGGAAGGATTGGGCGAGCTTTCCGGAGGGATTCACATTGCCGACCAGTATGTCCGCGATGGCTCTTGTGCCTTCGGTTCCGGGATTCCAGATATCCAGTATCGCATCCGCATCCGCCCTGAATTCTGTTGTATTTACAGTGCCTCCGACATTGAGCAGCACGATCAGCTTCTTGCCTGCCGCGTGGAAGGCGCTTGCATAAGCGTTGAACACCGTCCTCTCAAGGGCGCTGAGGTTGAATGTTGTTTGCGACAGATCCGCGCCTTCGCCTGATACACGCGTCAGGACAAATATACCGACGTCAGCTGTCGCCGCAGCAGCCGCAGCAGCCGCAGCAGCGTTCGCCGCGCCGCTAGCCGCGTTTGTAGCGCTAGCAACCGCCCAAGCCGCCGCTTCATCCGCCTTGGCCTTTGTCTGTTCCACACCGTAACGATATTTGGATTCATTCGGATTGCTTTCAATGTCGAGCTGGTAGGCTGCCTTAAACGCGGCGTCATTGCCGCCATAAGCGCCGGCATCGATCTTCCAGTCTACTACCTGCAGATCGCGGGTCGCAAGCGCGTCACGCAGCGAATCCGAATACGGAGCGGTATTGTTGTTGAAACGCACCTGTGCGCTGCCCGTTCCCTGTATTACCACATCTCCTATGGAAGCGCTGTCGCCGTACCATCTGGGGTCGAACTGTTCCGCCCATGCCAGCCTGCTGGTTATGAGAGCCACCTTGGTTCCGCTTGAAAGCGGGAGCAAAGCGTCGTTGTTTTTCAAAAGAACTATGGCTTCATCAGCCGCCTGCTTATTCACAACAGCTGAAGCCTTCTGCACGTCGGAACCGCCGAAGCCGCTCGAACGGAGGCCGATGTCTTCCTGTCTCAAACCGACTGTAGGCGTGCCGTCGAGCTTGACGCCGTCCGCATAGGTTCCGTCAGGCTGAAGTACGCCGTATTCACCTCTGAATGCCGAGGTCTTGACCGTGACCCTCAGTATATTCTTGACGCTGCGATCGATGAGTCCTACGCGATATGCTCTCTCCGCATCGGTGATATTCGCGGCGGTTACCCATGAGCGTACGGTTGTCAGAGTACGCGAACTCTGACCCATATCCATCTGCGCTTCGAATGTGCCGCCCGGGTTATTGTTAGTGCCCCAGTCGGACATGACAAATCCTTCGAATCCCCATTCGTCACGCAGAACGGTGGTGTGCAGCCATTTGTTCACATGATCAGCCACGCCGTTGATGGCGTTGTATCCGGACATATATGTCCACGGCTGTACTGACGCCGCCATTTCGAAGGGGCGCAGGTAGATCTCTCTCAAGGCTCTCTCGGTCACGTTCGAACTGCCGCCGCCGCGTCCCGTCTCATAGTCATTCGCGGCATAGTGCTTCAGCGAGGTGCCTACGCCGCCCGCCTGTATGGCGGCCACATAGGCTACAGTGGAATAACCGGAGATATAGGGATCTTCTGAATAATACTCGAAATTCCTTCCGGCCAAGGGGTAACGCTGGGTGTTGAGTCCGGGGCCGAGTACGATATCAACCGCGTAATGCTTGGCTTCGTTTGAGGTCGCTTCGCCTATCAACTTCGGTATTTCAGCATTCCATGTGGATCCGAGACCCGCAGGCGCCATCCATACAGTGGCGTTCTTCCACATACGGACTCCGGCAGGGCCGTCCGCAAGTACCAGCGCGGGGATGTTAAAGCGCGGTATGGCGATGGTTCCGCCCGCGGGGCCTCCGCGATTCGGAATGCCGTCGTTATTGCTCTCCCTGGGATTGTTTATTCCGTTGAGCAGCATGGTCGGGTCTCCGCCGACGCCGCTCGTCAGGGCTATTCTCTCATCGATGCTGAGCTGCTCTACAAAGGCGTCGAGATCCATAGTGAGATTCCCATCCGCGTCCGCTTCCAGTTTGATCGGATCGCCTGAACGCGCGTAGAAGCTCGCGAGACCGCTTACGAGACTGCCTGTCTTCGCGATGGCCTTGATGACTATAGCTTTCGTCTCACTTACGCCGGCCACGGAAATCGGTTCTTCATATTTTGTACCGTTTTCAATGTTTGCGACTGTCGCGGCGTCGATATCCGTAGCCCCGATAATGCCCGTAGACACATCGTAGTCCGCCAGAGCCGTCCTATAGTAGATCTCCTGTCCCTCGCCCGCTGCGAGCACGATGCCGCCCGCCAGATCGTCAGCGTCATAGAGCCCGTTTGATGTCATCGGCACGCCGTTTGTAAGCTGCCACGTCGGAGGATTAGGGGTCATCGTATAATCTCCGACGAAACTCTTAGCGCTTCCGCTGTATATCACTGCTCTATATGTTACTCCCGGCACGGGATCAAAGATATATACGCGAACCGAACCCGGAACGATGCTGATCCTCGTGGACGCGCTCGTCGGTTCCGTTCCGTCTTCGGTGTAATACACGCGAACCGCGTCGGCGCCTTCATAGTCGTCAGCCATCCTCGCCGCGTTGCTGAACGCGTTATTATGCATAAGTCTAAGCTGTGTGCGAGTGCCATCCAACTGGTATGTAGGCGCGGCCAAGGTCGGCGCCGGATCGTCCGCTAAACCGCTGACAGGGAATACACTTATTACCAAGATCGCGGTCAAAAATACAGCTAATAATTTAGACATCCATTTCGGTTTTCTTTCCATTTTAAGTTTAACCTCCATTCCGCCGTCTCTGAAGCGACGGTCGTCTGCATCAGCCTCATATCGGCTGAGCCAGACGCCATTTCGGCATTTAAGGCAGCGGCATAAATAATATCAGTTACAACTAGCATTATAAATATTGTACTGATACGGGACTGCTAATAATTCACATTGACCATGACAGATGAGCTCAGATTACTGCCGTCCGTCAACTTCACTGTCACTATGGCTGTTCCCGCTCTTACTCCTGTAACGACGCCGGTCACAGGATCGACCTTGGCTATGGCGTTGTTGCTCGAAGTGAACTCATACTTTAAGCCGTCCGTGTCCAGATTGAGTTCAAGCGTGCCTTTGACCTTTACGCTTGCCCTAGCCGGCGTAAGCTTAACCTTGGTTCCGGGTTCGCCGTAGGAAAAGCTCGCTTTAACGCCTGTTTGCGCGAGCACATAATTGTCAGACGTATCCCCTATGATCACATCAAATACGCTGCAGGGGTCTACAGTCCAGCCTTTACCCTCGCCGTACACGACATTAGCCGCTTCGGTTCCGGGACTTCTCCCGGGCCAGTTGGCATATTCGCCGTAAGAACCCGTAAGCACCTTATCCGGATCCTGTCCGTCGTCGAAGTACTGCAGATCGCTCAGGCTTATCTCGAATGAAACATCCTTGCTTTCGCCGGGTTCGAGGGAAATCTTGTCGTAGTCCTTCAGTTCCTTCATGGGACGGCCTTCCGAGGCATAGTCGTGCATTCCGATGTACATCTGCACAACTTCCTTACCGGCGACGTCGCCTGTGTTTTTAACTGTCACAGTCGCGCTTATCGTGTCGTCCTCATTGCGCGGGTCGAAGATGTCCTTACTGAGCCTGAGATTGCTGAACTCGAACTCGGTGTAGCTGAGTCCGAATCCGAACGGATAAGCCACACGGCTCCTGTACGCATCTTCCGAGGCGAATTTCGTGTCGAACCAGCGGTAGCCCATCAGTACGCCTTCATCATAGAACACAGGATTGGAACCCCAACCGCCGTTGGTGTTTATGCCCATGGAGTCAAGGCCTGCTTTAACGCCGTTCTTTATGTACAGTCCCTTACCTGTAGCGGGAAGAATGTTCACCCCGTCGGCTAAACGATCCACCCCTTTGTCAAGCAATGCGAGGGAAGCCGCGACAGATGGAGAGTCTGTAAAGTTCTTGATAAATGTCTGCGTAGTCTTGCCGGACGGATTGATCGCACCATAAAGCACGTCCGCCATGACCTTCGCGCCGCTCTGTCCGGGATACCAGACGACCAGCGCGGCGTCAGCGTAACGGTCAACCAGCGTCGTATCAATGGCGGCGCCTACGTTGAGCAATACGATGAACTTCTTCCCCTTCGCGTGAAGGGCATCCGCGTACGCCTTAATGGCCTCCTCTTCCACCGTGGAGAGGTAATAGCCCTTGGACACCATCGCCTCGTTGTTATCCGCGTTGTTGCCGTTCGGGTTGTATGTGACTGCGTCTTCTACCTTAGCGGGGATGTTATCGTAGCCCTCGCCTGTCTGACGCGATATGATCATGATGCCGTGATCGGCGTCGGAATCCGCCATGGCTGACGCGGCTTCGGCAAGATTCGCGGATACCGTTTCCGGATCCGGCAGCGCCGTGTAATTCCTCGTCTCAGCGGAATATCTGACGATGTTTTTGTGTATCTCGCCGTTTCCGACAGCAGAAGAGTAGGTCACGGTCTTGGTGCGCCCGGCGGCCTCATAAACGTCTATGATATCGCCTGAGAGTTTCCCTCTGTCGGAAAGCACCTTTTCAAATGACAATATGCCGTCCACAGGGTCGTACTCCGCACTCTCTTTCACGGAATCTCCCACGTACACGCCGGAACTGCCCGCGCCGCGAATGACGAAATCACTTGTGGCGGTTATGGTTCGGCCCCAGCCGGCATAATATTTCAGGTTCGGGCTTGAAACGACGCCCACCTTATCCGCGCCGCCCAGCGGCAAAAGATCATTCGCATTTTTTAGGAGGATCACAGATTCTGCGGCAGCCTCGTATGCTACGGCGTCGGACTCCCGCGCCAATTCAGAGCCGAAGAAATTCTTGTGATAGTCCGTATCGTTGTAACGCGCGCCCCAGACGCCGTAATCACCCCTGAACACATTGGAGTTCGCTATAGCGTTTAGGATATTCTTCACGCTGCGGTCGAGAATCAGCTCGCCCGCCTCTCCGATAAGTTCGGGATAGTCGGTTCTGTTGCCCCTGATCGCGTCGCGTATCTTGTTCTTTTCTGCGGTGGACAGACTGCCCTCCGACAGATCCATCTGCGCGATGAGCATGTCGGCGCCGTCATATACAGCACCCCAGTCAGACATAACAAAGCCTTCGAAGCCCCAGTCGCCCCGAAGCACGTCTGTCAGCAACCACTGATTAGCAGCCACCTGCGCATCATTGATTTTGTTGTACGAAGCCATCATTGACCAGGGCTTTGCCTCACGAACGGGAATCTCAAAGGTTTTGAGGTAGAGTTCTCTGAGCGCCCTCTCTGAAACTATGACGTTTCCTCCGCCGGAGTTGCCGCCAAGCCCGGAGATCGGACCTGCTGCGCCGCCGTTGCCGAAGGATTCCTGTTCATTGCCGGCGAAGTGCTTCAATGTGGCGCCGACGCCCTGATCCTGCATGCCCTTTGTGTATTCCGACGCAGTGAAGCCGGACAGGACAGGGTCTTCGGAATAATACTCAAAGTTCCTGCCGCTCAAGGGGTTTCTGATGAGATCATGGGCTGGGGAAAGCATGTAGTCAATAGCGTAGTAAGCCGCTTCCTTACCTGTCTGTTCCCCGACCTTGTACATGAGATTCTTGTTCCATGTCGAAGCCAGCGATGTAGGTGAAGACCATGCGGTGGCCTTATTCTGCGTGGTCGCGCCGCTGCCGAAGTTCACTCCGGCAGGTCCGTCACTGAGAGACATAGACGGAATTCCAAAGCTGAGCATTTTCATATTCGTATATGTGCCGCCCGCTACTCCGGATGGCGCCTTCGAGTATGATTTTGTACCGCCGAGAAGATCTACCTTTTCGTCAAGCGTCAACTGCGCGACGACGCCGTCTACCAGCTCTGTCTTCTCTTCCGGCGTCAACCCTCCGTCTAATAAGGCGTGCAGGCTTTTCAGCCCGGCGTCGGTCTCAAAGCTAAGCTCTGTTACATTGCCGCTAACAAGCCCGGCCTCGGCAAAGGCGGAACCCGGATCTGCCAGTCTGACGCCCTTAACACGAACGAGTTCACCGTTTAATGGAATCTCGAATGCCGTACCTGCGGCCATACTGCTGTCAGCGTCCGGAGTGGGAGGTTCCGAGCCGTCTAGCGTATAGGTATAATAGATGTGTGTGCCGTCGAGATATGGTGAAAGTAGAATCGTAGACGTGGGGGCGTATTTCGTTCCCGCCGCTACCGCCGGCGCCCCGGTGTTCATCGGACTGCCGAGTTTGAATACAATGGTATGCACGTATTCAGGCGAATAGGTTTCGGTTGTCGGGTTGTACGCTATGACTCTAAGCGTCTTAGCGCCGCCCGGTGGAATGGGAATATTCCGCTGCCCTGTAGATGGAACCGCAGCGGAAAACTGCGTCGGCGCTGTGCCGTCCAGCGTGTAGTATTGGACTGTGCCCGCTGTGAACGCTGCCATCGGGAAATTTTGGTTGTTCATGTTCGTGACGACCACTTCGCTTGTTCCGCCGTTTGGATAGTTGACGCGTGAAGGTGCGGGAATATCCTCGGCGAACCCGCTCACGGGGACGACCCCGATCACGAGGAACAAACTCAAGCCGACAGACAGCAGCTTACGTAAAAATTTAGATTTTGGTTTCATTTCCTTTTGTACCCTCCTATGATTTTAGAAGTTCCCTTCAGCCCTACACGGGAGTAGAGACAGAATTTCAGCGGTACGCAAAAAAGAAGGTTTAAGGCAACACCGCGCAGTCAGCGCCGCCGTTCTAAGTTTCGACCGCTTAACGTTCCGGGCGCCCCCGGGTTTCCTGCAGCGGCGTTTCTTATTATCACCTCCTCCTATGGCAGGAATGAAATAAAAATAGAAATCTGAAAATTGCATATATTTGTAAAATGACAAAAAATGTTACCAATATGAAAAGGCCACGGGTCTAGACTAACATATCACACCGCGAAAGTCAACATTTATCAGAAAATTGCATCATCAAATCAACCAAGCGGGAAGACGCCGGTTTTTTAAATTCTCATCGTTAAATTCCCATTTCAAGGACTTCTGCGATTTCGCTTGATTTTTTATCAGAAAAGGATATCATATAAGTAAGACGTTTGTTCCCCGTCGGTGAGTCCGGCGGCATATTGATACCTTGAGGATGTTTTAGGCATGACAATAATCAACAGGATTTTATTCGGACTCCTTATATTGATAATACCGCTGGTCGCTCTGATATCCGCCGCGAACGCGGCATTCCGGCTGCCGGATATCTACCGCTACGAATTTAATCGCAGCGGCGTTCTGAGCGAAATAAACCTCGAAGTCTCATCCAACGAATTGTCGGAGTTTTTCTCTGATTATATGTTCGGCTCACTTGACGACTTTCAGATTACGGGATTTTATATGGGAAGGCTCAGGCCGGTATTCAGTATCGGCGAGGGCACTGTCATGGAACAGATGCGTTCGCTGTTGAACAAGAGCGTGCTGCTTCTGGGCGGATTGCTTGTATTGATATTGTTCATTTACTGGTTCCTGTTGCGTCAGGACAGGAAGGAGGCTGTCAGAATTGCGTATCGCGCCGGCATGGCGCTGTATGCTCTGATATTGCTCGGCGTGTTTGCCGTTACAATGATCGAGGATCTGAGGCAGAACATCTTGAATTCGTTTTTTATTTATACTTTCGATGAATCGGATATATTACCGCAATTGCTGCCCTTCCCGTTTTTCATCGAAAATCTATTCATAATGATCGCTATATCACTGATAATATTGACGGTAGGGCATTCCGTAACCAAACGCTTGACTAGACCCGATAGAATGTTTTATTAAGAAAGAAAGGTAAAAATAATGGTATATGTATATCTGGCGGATGGCTTCGAGGAAATCGAAGCGCTTACGGTTGTTGATATTCTGCGGCGCGCGGATATTACGGTTCAAACGGTGTCCATGATGAGGGATCTGTTCGTGACGGGTGCTCACGATATACCGATAATAGCCGACATGCTGTTCGAGGACATTACGCATGAGCATTGCAGGATGATGATACTGCCGGGCGGTGGCCCCGGCTCTCAGCGTCTATTGAAGCACGAGGGGCTGAGAACCGCCTTGATCGAATGCGCGGAGGCAGGGGGCAAGCTTGCGGCTATATGCGCGGCGCCTATGGTTCTGGCTCACGCGGGTCTGCTGGACGGCAAGGCGGCCACAATCTATGACGGTATGCAGGATGAACTGCCCAAGGCTTCTTATACGAAACAAAATGTGGTGATCGACGGGAATATCATCACGTCAAGGGGACCGGGAACCGCAATGCAGTTCGCCATCAAGCTTGTGGATATTCTAGCGGGTGAAGGCACGGCGGCGCATGTGGCGAGCGCGCTGATTTACGAGTTTTAGAGGGAGGAAGCTTTCGTATGGTTTTTTCAAGCCTTGTGTTTTTGGGGCTTTATTTGCCGGTTATATTGTTATTGTATTTTTTAAGTCTGCGGCTTTCCGACAATTTCAAGATCGCGAATAAGGTTGTTCTCGCGGGTTCGCTGTTTTTCTATTCATGGGGTGAACCGCTCTGGATAGTCGCAATGTTGTTCACCTCTACAGTCGATTATATAAACGGCAGGCGCATAGGCGCCGCCAAGGAGCAATATAATGGCTTAGGCCGACTCAAAGGCATTGTGATAAGCTCCATTATCATCAATTTGGGAATCCTTTTTTTCTTTAAATATCTGGGATTCGCGTTGGAAAATATTGGTAATATTTTCAGTGTCGATATACAGTTTACCTCGCCGGATCTGCCGATAGGCATTTCTTTTTATACATTTCAGTCGCTGTCATACATCATCGACGTGTACAGAGGGCGCACCGGCGTTCAGAAGAATTATTTCGATTACATCTTATATGTGTCGATGTTCCCCCAACTGGTGGCGGGTCCCATTGTCAGATATTCGGATATAGAACAGCAGATTCGCGGACGTACTGTGACTATGTCGGACTTCGGCACAGGGGTTCAGCGGTTTTGTATCGGCCTGGGAAAGAAGGTCGTACTTGCCAACAGCGCGGGTTCCGCCGCTGTGATGCTGCTGGACGGAAGCCTTACCGAGCTGCCCGCTCTAGGCGCATGGCTCGGCATCACCTTCTTCACATTTCAGATTTATTTCGACTTCTCCGGCTACTCTGATATGGCCATAGGCATAGGCAGGATGTTCGGGTTCAAGTATAACGAAAACTTTCGCCACCCGTATATCTCCACGTCAATAACGGAATTCTGGAGGCGATGGCATATCTCACTGGGGGCGTTTTTCCGCGACTTTTTGTACATACCCCTCGGCGGCAACCGCAGCCATCAGGTGAGGAATATTCTCGTTGTGTGGTTTCTTACCGGGCTTTGGCACGGCGCGAGCTGGAATTTCATCGCTTGGGGCATGTATTACGGGGTGCTGCTATTGATCGAAAAACATACGGCGTCTTATCTGGCAAAGATACCGGTAGCAATCAGGTGGGCGGTCACAATGCTGATAGTTCTGTTCGGATGGGGACTTTTCTATTTTGTAGACCCTACCAGACTCTATCATTTCATACGCGCCTTCTTCTTTATGAACCCGACGCCGATCATCGATCTGAAAACATCGAGTGTGTTTTTCCAGTTTTTCTGGATGATCCCGATATTCATCATAGGCTCGTCGCCCATGCCCGGCAAGCTGTTTAACAAGCTCTTAGCCGAACGCCCTAAGCTCGATTTTATCCGGAGTATTTTGGTGGCGGCGCTGCTGGCGGTCTGTTTTATGCTGCTCGTCGGCGAGAGTTACAATCCGTTTTTATATTTTAGGTTTTAGGGGAAGGCGTCGGAGTTCGTGGAGTTCGCAGGCGGGCGCGTAAGCTTTTCGGCAAATAAACGCTATAAAACTAGTTGATAACAAGGAGGCTTGGCTTTATGCCAAATAAGAATCGTTTTAGATCTGTAGTATATGTATTTTTATTTATGTTGCTCTTATTCGGCATTGCAACTGTCGGAACTTTTTTTAGCGACGATGAGATTTCTGAAGAGGAGCAGCGGACATTGGCAGCTAAGCCGGAGCTTAGTACTCAGGCGTATTTCAGCGGCGAGTATTATAGGCAATGGGACGATTTCTTCGCGGATCATGTGCCTTACAGAAATGCATTCTTGAAAATATCCGATGAAATAAAGGGACTGCGTGAATTCAAGCGTGACGCTAATATCGTCGAGGTAAAAAGCGACATAGGCGCAGCGCCAGCCGACGGCGGTGATTATGACAAGCAGATGCTCGTAGTGCTGAAGGATCGTTTGCTTGAGGTCTTCAAGTACGATGAAAGCGTCGGAAGGTATTATACGGATACTGTGAACAGCTATGCGGAGAACCTGCCCGATGGTATACGGCTTTACTCCATGCTCGTCCCCATGCGCATTGAATTTGAAGAAAAATATAATGAGACTGCCGATTCGCAGAGGGAGGCCATTTCCAAGCTGTACGGCGCTTATTCCCCCTGCGTGGAAACTGTGGACGCTTATTCTCAGCTTGAGGCGCATCAGGACGAATATGTCTACTTCAGGACGGATCATCACTGGACTGCGCTGGGGGCGTATTACGGGATGCGCGCCTTCGCTGAAGTTGCGGGGTTTGAGCCTATAGGCCTTGACAGTTACAATGAGTTCAAAACCTCCGGCTACCTCGGCTATTTGTATCGAATGGCGCCTGACGACTCGCTGAAGAGAAACGCCGACACCCTGTCCTATTATATGATGAACAATAGGAATAACGACTCGACCATTTATTATTATGGGGATCACGGCGAGTTCTATTCCTACAGCGCTAAGATGATAAATTCGGACTTTCTGGGCAGCAACATCGGATACGGCGCCTTTCTGGGGGGCGATTATCCCATGATAGACGTCAAGGGGGACGTCCCCGGCGGGCGCGTTCTCGTGGTCATAAAGGACTCCTACGGCAATGCGCTGGTTCCGTGGCTCGCGCCTTATTTTGACAGTGTTATCGCGATAGACCCACGGACATATCGGGAGGATTTCACGCAAATGCTCACAGAGCGCGGTGTTACCGATCTTCTCATAATAGATTATATGAAGGCGACCACGCTGCCCGCTTTTATTGACTATATGAACGCGGTGCTTACCGGCGTGGCGCCGCCCGCATAGTTTTTCCGCTCAAATGGTCTTATACTGAACTCAGCGGTTTTCGATTTCTGAAAGCAGAGCTGACTGTAAAACAGATGAGAAATTGATATGCTTCTTTTCTGCTTCTTCGTTAGAGAACACCGGCACGGAATACTCTCCGCGCCGGTGTTGTTTTGTCGTTTATTTCCTATTATTCTTGTTTGAAGTTCTTCTTCACTGTAACACTCTGCCTACCGTTCACCGCCAGGCTAGAGCTTCTGAAAGTTGCTAAGGTCTGACCATTACCGTGGCGGAGGACGAGAGCGTCGTACCGTCTGTCGTGCGTACCGATATGATGGCCGTTCCCGATCTCACACCTGTAATCACACCGTTCTCATCTACCTTGGCGATGGATGGGTTACTGGAAACATATTCGTACTCTTCCCCATCTGTTGATGTCACCAGCGGATATGTCTCTTTCGGCCTTATTGTAAGACGAACCGAGGGATTGATTTGAATATAGGTGGCCAGCGGCGACCATCTCGCGACAAGGCTGACGTCGTCGTAGACGGGGGCGCTGAAGTCGAAAGCTTCGTCTGAGAAGTACTCTGACCACCACAGGAACTTGCTGCCGTCCATGGTCGGAGTCGCAGGTTCTTCAATATATCCTCCTGCCGGAACTATCTGAGCCGCAACAGTTGAACCGCCTGCGGAATCGAATGTAACGGTGTACGGTCCCGCCTGCCCAACCTCAAGAGTTACAGTGCTGGCGGCGGTAACAGTGCCATCTGTTATGGAAATCCCGAGTTCTACCGTACCGCCCGAAGCGCCCGCTGTTACAACGCCGTCATTGCTTATCAGGTCGGTATTGCTGGAGTCAAGTGATATCGTGTAGCCGCGCGGTACGGGACTCAGCGGAAGCTCCCCGTCAATCACGGTCGCCGGGATATCTTCTACTACATAATCCAGTACATTGTCGACAGCGTCCTGCAGCATCTGCATGTAGGACTTCTGCTCAACGCCGTTGATCCATGTGACATCGAGATACTCGCAATAAGTGTCGAGTACGGTACCGCCGGTGCTGTTCTTTGTCGCGAACAATCCGATCTGCACATCTACCATATGGAACTCCGTTGAACCGAGTTCCGTGTAGTTCAGCCCGTCTCTCGAATAGGAGCACAGGTAGGTGTCTCCGTCCTTGCTGATCCTGAAGTACAGCGTGACTGTACCGTCGGCGTTGGCGATAGCGTTGCCGCCGCCGAACTTGCTGACGCCGCCGTTTCTCTCAGCCGCCGCCTGTAATGACAACGACGAGGTCTCGCAGTCGAGCTTGATGTAGTTGTCCTCATCCTGCCACACCAGAAGCATGAACTGCTGATAATTGGTGTCGGGCATCCTCGGATACAGCACCTTTGATACAACCTCCCAGTTCCCGCCGCCCGGACGGATGAAGGCATTGTACCATGCTCTTCCGGTCTGGTAGATATCCACATTCTGGGTCGGGAGTATAAGTCCTTTACCCTTCTCTATAGAGTATGCGGATTCCAGTTCGTTCAGGATCACCCACTTGTCGTCACGCGTGCCGTCAACGAAGGAGTCGCCTGTCGGCGCTTCCGAGAAGACTACATAGTATTTTACAGTGGCAATGCCGCTGTTGACTGTTATCACGGCCTTCCCCGGGAGTCCTTGTACCTGTTCCACAACTGCTGTGAAGCCGTCCGCCGGAGTCGCCGCTACAACAGGTGCTTCAGTGAAGTCCGAAACGTCAAAGGCATAGTCCATAGTAGCCGGATCAAATCCGGCCAATGCCTCGCCGTCTATCGTAATCCCGTCAAGGTGGGGTTGGGTGTATTCCAGCCCGTAGATGTCAAGATATTCATACGTCGCATCAAACGATGAAGCCACGGCCGAGGTGGGATTGATCGCCCAGAGTCCCAACTGCGGAAGGGCGAAACGAGCGTTAACCGCTGCGCCAAGTGGAGTCCATGTGACTTCGTCAGTCGAATAGAGACATGAATAGTCGTCGCCCGACTTGACTATCTGCATATAATAATCGGTCAATCCATTGAGATTTACACTGGCGGCCTGCGTCGAAACCCCGTTTGTAAGCCTGTAAACGCGGAGTACTGTGTTTGCTCCTGTCGCCGGTCTCTCGTATACGAACCTGATGTAGTTCAAGTCGTCGTCATATACGGCCAAACCGGCCTGCTGGTTGTTGACAGTAAGCGTGCTTGAGAGTTTGATATGGGTTTTAGCCGCCCAGTCGCCCGCCGCTTGCTGGAGGTAGATGTTCTTGGGCGGATTTTCTGTTCCCAGTGCGCCGCTGTTCGATACCGCTATCTTGAGACCGTCAACGGTGCTTTCTACTGATCCCGACGCCGGATTCAGCACATGCCAAATGGCCGACGGCGGCGCTCCAAGCTTAAAGTCCGTCGACTGCGGCGGTCTCCCAAATCCTATAGTGTACACATACACACTGCTCGTTGCCGCATCCGTTCCTATTACCCTCGCGACTCCAGGGATTGCGTCGGCCTGGATCACTTCCCAAGAAGCTGATGGATTGCCGTTGCCGACTACGCTTACGACAGGCGCTGTGTCCGTTCCGTAAGCTACGGGGATGGAGTAGTTGGTTCTGTCTTTCGCATAGCTTTCAAGCGCCTCGCCGCCTACGAGAATGTTTTCAGGCATGGCTTCCGACTGGACATAGACGATGAAGTCGCCTGTGGCCGTCTCGCCGTTGTAGCTTACAGAAGCGGTTATCGTCGCAACGCCTTGTTCAAGTGTCTTGATCACGCCGCCATCAACGGAAACCACGTTAGGTCTGTTTGAACTATAGCTTACAACCGCGCCCTCGGGGAGGGGGATGTCAGATATGTGCGGAACTCCGACACTGCCGGGAACGTTTTCGACGATCGTGCGCCCATAGAGGCTTTCGTCATTCATCGCCACGGCAATATTCGGGGATACTGTCCTGCCCTTGCCGAAGATCAAGCGTTCGGCTATGCCTTTTGCATCGTCGCCGTCCTGATTCGGCTTGGCGGTGACAAACTTCGGCAGCGGCTTGATCGTTCCGGTTACTTCAAAGTCAATGGCCGTCATAACGCCTGCACTGCAACCGCCGACCTGTACCTGATAGTCGCCCTTGTCGACGGCGAACTTGTTCGCAGCCTCATCAAAGTAGGCTATGTCTGGTATGGCGACCTTCATGGTCACCCTCTGTGTTGCACCCGGTTCCAGGGTGACTTTATCGAATCCGAAGAGCCGCTTGATGGGTCTGTTGGGATTCTCTGTTCCCGGCTGCGCTATATAAAGCTGCGCGACCTCCGCGCCCTTGACGTCTCCGGTATTCTTGAGATCAAAGGAGACTACAAGCTCTTCATTCGCGTCGAGAACATCCTTGTTGATGCTGATATTTGAGTATTCGAATGTTGTATAGCTCAGGCCGTAACCGAAGGGATACGAAACGCCGCCGTTATACGCGCCTTCATAATACATATAGGTGCGTCCGGGGTGTGCGTCGTCGCTGGCATATAGATAGTAATCGGTGATGGGCGCGATGTCCGATACGCCTTCATCATTTACATTTTTGTGCCACAGCGCCGTGGTCTTGCCTGAGGGGTTCACCTTTCCGGTGATGACGTTGGCGTAGCCTATGCCCTTCCTGATGCCGCCGAATGACGACCAGAGGATGGCGGCGACGTCATCTTCGAATGTCGTGACCTGCATGGGTCCGCAGGTCTCCATTATGGCCAGCGTATTCTTGTTGGCTTTACCGACGGCCGAGATGAGCTGCGCCTGCGCGCCCGGAATAACTATGCTGGTTCTGTCTCCGTCTTCGCGGGAATTCTGCTCATTCGTTCCGGCTACCACTATAGCCAGATCCGCGTCGGCTGCGGCCGCTACAGCCGCCGCGTCAATATTCAGAAGACTCGCGTAGGCCGCACCTGCATCCGTAAATCCTTTGTAATAGCTGACTTCGACATTGTTGTTGCCGGCGAAAGCCGCGCGAATGCCGCGTTCGATGGTGACAAAGTTCGAACCGGTCTCAGTTGTGTTGGTCTGCGTCGCAGAATACAGCCCAAGATATGTGCTCTGCGCTGCCTGCCCTATGATAACGATCTTGTAAGGGCTTGTTATCGAAGCGGGATCGACAGGAAGCAGTTTCTGTGAGCCGCCTGCGGGCGCGTCGTTCTTCAGAAGCACGATGGCGCCTTCTATGAGCTTTTCAGTCAAATCAAGACGGTCCTGCGTCTGGCGCCCAAGACCCTTTATGGCGGGTTCTTCGGCCACACGCTGCTGCGCGGATTGGACGTAAGCTGTCGCTCCGTCGAACTCTCCGAGCTTCATACGCGCCGCCATAAGACGGTGTGTAGTTACGTCGAGCTGATTTTCCGTGAACTTGCCCTTATCCGTTGTGATATTGCCGTTCAGCATAGCCGAGAGGTTGCTGCTATAGCTGCCGTTGCCCGTGGTGATACCTGAGTTACACTCAAGATCCTCGCCATGAGCCAAGGCATTGGCGAATATCTCAGCGTTCGTGAGCACCTTGCCGGTATGGGGATTTCTATACTGGTGGTTTGCTATAACGCTGACGGAGTCGCAGTCGGAAGTGATATAACCGCTGAATCCCCAGGTCTGACGCAGCATGGTATCCATAAGATAGCTGCTCATGGAAACGGGGACGCCGTTAACCGTGCTGTAGGCGGTCATTACCGAGGTCACGTCCGCGCTTTCGATTATATCGCGGTAGGCCGCGGCATAATATTCTCTGAGTGAACGCAGATCCTCCAGCGGCGCGCCTCCCGATGTGCGGTTGCGCTCGCTGTTATTGGCGGTGTAATGCTTGAGGGTGCTGACGACCTTCAAGTAACCGTCGGGGTCGAGCGGCTCGCCGGTTTCCAGGTCTTTACCTTCCATGCCTTTTACAAAGCTCGAACCCATGACGGCGGTCAGATAAGGATCCTCCGAATAGGATTCGTCGTTACGTCCCCATCTGGGGTCGCGCGAGAGGTTGACTGTCGGCGAATAGAATGTAAGCCGCAAATTGTTGTTAGTTGTTCTTTCCCGTGCCTCGTCGCCGATCTCAGAAGCTTCCTTATAGTAAAGCTCCGGATCCCATGACGAACCCGCAGAATAGCTAACCGGATAAGATGTGGAACTTCCAGTGTTGCTGCCGCGGCTGTAACCATGGATCGCCTCGTTCCACCAGGTGTTTGAGGAAATCCCAAGTTCGGGTATGGCTGCGGAAACATTTATCGTCTGGGACACCTTTTGTGTCGTGGTCATGCGCGCGACCATGTCCGCCGCCCGTTCTTCGAAGCTGTAATTCTCTTTGTCCTGGTAAATGGGAATCTCTGTATCATCCGCTAAGACCTGCGTGCCCTGCAGTGGGAGCAACTGTGCGGCGGGTGAAACCGGGATGTAGGTGATAACAAGAACCAGCGAGAGAAGTACCGCAAACATCCGTCTAAAATTTACTTTAGTCATTGTAGCTTTAACCTCCTTGGTTTTGTCTGACAGTGCTGTTAAACGATTTTTTGATGTGATGGGACTTGTGAAACATTGGGACTGGTGAAGCTGTGGGGCTTGTTTGACCGCCGATGTCCGTGGGGCGGTCGGGCTTGTTTGACCGTCTGATGTCCGTGGGGCGGTCGGGCTTGTGAGCCGGTAGGGCGGGCGGAACCGTCGAGCTGTGGGTCGGTAGAGCTACAGTGCGACCGGGTAGTCAGATCGTGGACTTCTGTGCCGCGCAAGCTTTAGCGGACTTCTAAAAACCCTGCCGCTCATCCGTTGTGTCCGAGCACAGCATACCTAAACTACAAGACGAGCCGGTTCAGTATGACGCATACGCCGAACCGGTGACACTGTGTTCGCCCCAGCCAAACGACAACCCTGTAAATCGGAGAATCCCGCAGTGCCGATCCCCGTATTAAAAAATACACCTCCCTTCTTATGGCTAAAACTGGTTAAAACCTTACGCTACAAAAAATAGTTTCTCTATGCTGTATTATATCGTCAATATGGAAAAAAGTAAATAAAACCGCAAAAAATAAAACAGTGGATATATAAAGTAAGGGGTTTTAGAATCCCCTTTTAGGTTTTCGGAACTTGCCTATAGTTTTTTATCATTTCTGAGAGAGGCAAACTACGGCGGCATTGAATTCCCCATAAACAGATGATATAATAACGGAGCGCAGATTGTTTTCCGGAAAAGTCGAGGTATCCCAATGAGAATCAGCTACAAGAAACTCAATAATTCGAATGTGAGCGACAACGCTTCGCCGATGCTGAAACACTTTCTTGTCGGCAGCAGACTACAGACCAGGATACAACAGATGACCGGAGATGAGTCGGGCAGGTACAAACACCGCGATTTTGTTGAGCCTCTTATTGATTTCTGTTTAAGCAAGAACTACAATGGCAAAATCGGAATAGTGTATGGCTTACGCTCAACCGGAAAGACAGTTGGTATGCTTCAAGCAGCTGAAACAATGAATAAGAACGGATACAAACCGGCATATGCAAGGTTCAATTACGACGAAGCCGCAATGGGCGATGCAAATATTGAGATCAGCGCTCTGGCGAAGCAAGGCTACACTCACTTTTTCATTGATGAAGCAACATACCTTGAGGGATTTCTTAACGGCGCCGCCGACTGGTCTGACGAGTACGTTCCCGACCATAAAATAAAAATTATTATCGCGGGGACTGACAGTTTTCTACTCAATATTGCCAAGTTGACATCGTTGTTTCATCGATACGAGCAGTTTTCAACAAATTGGTGTTCATTTGCTGAGTTTAGCAGGATACAGGGCAGCGATTACGAACAGTACCGGGCGTGCGGAGGAATATTCACTCCGGAACCTATGCCTGATTTTATACAGTCGGCAATAGTAGAGAATCTGGTACATTCGCTTCGACATTGTGTGTACGATGCGAATCGTTCGAATGCCTATTCAGATAGTCTGGCGGGGATAAACGCCGGAATAATATATACGGCGATAGTTAGCATACTCAAATGCACAGTCGAGGACTCAATAAAAGATCACTTCATTGAATATGCAAATGAAAAGAATACTCTGGAATTCGGCTCTGCCGTCAGCAAGTGGACTAAGGCGGCTAAATGGGATATTCGCCGCCGCGTCGCGGAAGCGATGAGCATCTATTCCGACTTTCAGGGCATTGATTATCCTGAATCCGTAATCGAAACATTGATTAATGTCCTTGTCCAAATCGGATGTTTGCTGGAGGCGTCCGGCTCGACCTCCGGTCTTGGCGAATATCATGCTGCGTTATATTATTTTTCTCATCCCGCATTAATGTCGTACGCTGTTGAGGAAACTGTAAACGCTGCTCTCCGGTTAGATGCAATCGATCATGCTGAGTTCGAATCGGGAATCCGTCAGGCCGCCGAAGGCTTTATCAATGAAAGCATTGTATTTTCCCACATTCTGCATGCCGCCGGCTCAAAGGATCGCGTATTCAGATACCGCGACGCCGACTTCCGAGAAGTCGATATCGTTGTAAAAAACTTCGAAAAAAGAAAGATACAACTTATCGAAGTCAAAAGCAAGTCAAAAATAGATGAACATTCTGTATTTGTCAACGAGGCTAAACATCTCTATGACGACGTCGTTTTAGCTAACTTAGGCATTAACAATGAATATGAAGTAACACGCGTCATTGTTTATGGCGGAGAAAGCAAAGTTATTGAACATCAAAAGGGTTCTTTGATCGCTGCAAATATCAAGTCATTTATAGGGCGCCAATACGACCGGGATGTTTTCCTAAGCGAGGTTTTGCTTAGGTTCAGCTGAAAAACTCAATCATTACCATAAACAATCTGCATCTCGTCCCGAAGCGCCCGGCGGCGACTGTTCTCTTCCATTACGCCTCTATAGTACTTCTGGAAGTCCTCATCCAGATTCAGAAATCTGAAAATATCCCGTATTACGCACATATAATAGGCGGCCTTCGCATATTCGCTCCGATGCGCGGCGGCTATATGAAACGCAATGATCTCTCGCAGCAAGTCAGCGGCGTTCAGCAGCAATTCCGCCTGTTGCCTGGGGCTAATATCATACTTTATCATATCATTGATGCCGCCTTGTTCAGCGTTGGACTCCAAATATTTCGAAAGCTTGACGCCCACGCCTTCCGCGTCGCTTAACGCCCGATAGATCAATGACAATGCTGCATATATCCGATCATCGTAGTTTTGAGACACCCTCTTCGACAAGGCCATATTCAACAAGCTTTGCGTCTCGCCTTCATATGAGTAAATTTCGCACAGCAGGTTCTCCTGATTCCAGCCAAAGAAAATTCGACCTTCTTTTTCTTTTTCTTTTGCTTCGACCAAAGCAAAAAATGTCGGAACGTCCGCCCCTTTTTCCGCCAAACCACGTGCATATTTATAACGTGTGAGATCCGGAGCTTCGAAAAACATACTTTTCGCGATCTCGAAGGCTTGCTCAAAGTCCTCAAGTTTTTCATAAGCCTCTGCCAAGTACTTCCGAATGGTTTCTATCATTTTGCCCTCTGTCATCGCTACCATCCAGTCTTCCGCTCCGAATACATTCTTTGAGAGTTGTGATAGGGCAACAGGCGCGACTTCAACTAAATTTTGCCAATCTTTCTGTTCATATAAACCTTCTACGGCAAAAAGATAAAAATACACGTTATAATCAGTTAGCGCCACCGCCTTGGACGCTTTATCAAACTTCACACCCAAACGCGCGTATAACTGCTCCAAAAGTTTAAAACACAGGCGTTGGATATCCCACCAAGTCCATTCACTTCTTATATTGGTAAGGATACAATCCTCCGCCAATTCAAGTTCATGTACATTGCTCAGAAAACCCTCTTCACACATCTCGCCAAAATCCATCCAACACCGGAACGCCGATTCCACTGCCCGTCTTGGTTCTGTATGATACCTGAACAGCGCGCTGTAATGTAGGGCAAAATATTCATTCCAATCTATAAATATATACGTTCGTGGTTCATCTGTTCCCAAGAACTCTTCGTTAAATTCCAGCTCATGTAAGCATGATAAAAGCCGCTCGCTTGCCTCGTAGCCGGTCTTGATATCTCCGCTTTTAATATACACCATGACCTGGTTGAACAGCTTCATAAATGTTTCAGCCCATTCAGTATTTTTGAAGAATTCATCATAATCCAAGTCTTCTTCATCCCATTCGTCTTCATCCCATTCGTCTTCACCCCATCCATCGTCATCCCAGTCATCCCAGTCATCATCGCCATCATCGCCATCATCGTCGTCACTGTCACTGTCGTCATTGTCGTCGTTGTCGTTGTCATTGTCATTGTCATCAATTTCCAAAAAATAAGCTTCTATATCATCCTCATCGGCATAATAGTCGCCATTCAGGCAGCGTATACAAAACGCGCTCACTGTTTCCAGAAACGTGTCATGCTTGTCCGCGTCAATGTGCGGCGCACCTATCCGCGCATCTATGTGACTGGCGATAAAGCTTATTCGTTCCGCCTCATCCATTTTATCCAATGCCACCAAGACGAGTTCAATCAAGCCCTCCATCGGCATCGTTGACAATTTTTCTTTGATTCGTCCGTTCTCCGTTCCCGATAACGCTCCTTTGATTTGTTCATCTATCATTTCAGCGGCGCCCTTTCAATTTTCTTCATCCTGCTATTGCTCATCCTTATCCCGTTCATCATAGTATATTTTAATGTTTAAGTCAAGCTTTCCCATTTTGCGAACGGAAAATATCATGCTTACGCCATAAGTCTGCATCTTACAGAAATGATCGCAAATACCGCCATGGGGCGAGGGAACCATCGCCCATGGCGGTATTTGCATTTATGGAAGTAATAATAAGGGAGATCTAAGCTTTGTATTTTTATTCGCCCGCTGCGCCTTCAGCGGCGGCGCCTCCAACTTCAGCCGCAACGCCGCCGGCGGCGTCAACCGCCGTAGTATCAGCCGTTGCTGCGGCCTTAGTCAGAAATTCCTCGCAGTAGCGCCTGAAAATTGTTACGACCTCGGCTCGGGTGGAACTTCCTTCCGGCACAATTGTCGCAGGTGTGCGGCCTTGGATGATCCCGGCGGCGACAGCCCACTTCATGGCGTCCATCGCATAATCTGAGATCTTAGCCATGTCGGCGAACTTTGATAAGTCGGCCGCCGCGCTGACGTCCAGCCCTTTTGCCTTGGCGTAACGATACAGTATGGCGACAGCTTGCTCACGGGTAACCAAGTCGTTCGGCGCAAATATGCCGCTGTCATAGCCCAGCACTACATCATTCTGACTGGCCCATAAGACGGCGTTTGAATACCATTCGCCGCTTAGGACGTCAGGGAACGCGAGAGCGCCGCTTACGGTCGGCTCGCCTTCCAGTCGATACATTATGGTCACCAACATGGCTCGAGTCATCGTGAGGTCAGGTGAAAATTGGTTTGCGTCGGTTCCGTTCACGAGCTTATTGAGATAAGCATATACCACAGCGTCATAGAACCAGTCGCCTATTGCCACATCTGTGAAGGGCAGAGCTGAACCTACACCTAAATCTGAACCGGAATCGGAATCGGACGAAGGTTCGGAACTTTCTGTAGAGCTTGCAACGGACGAACTTGAGGCCGTGCCTGAACCCGGATCTGCGCTCATGCTTGCGCCTGTCCAGTGTGCGTAGATTGTGGCGGCCTCAGTGAATACATAGTCGGTCGTGACCGGGCCGCCGCCTCTGCTCGCTGTAAACCAGCCGTTGAAACGATAACCTGTTCTTGTAGGCGTGGGCAGGGCATACAGTTCGCCGTTAGCGCCGGTTCCGGCGCTTGTTACGGACACATTGCCGCCGTTGGCGTTAAATGTTACGGGCACGCCTTCTGTGACGCCGCTGTAGGAGATTTCCATAGTCGTCGGGTTACGCGAGAAGTTTTTGAAGAAATCCCAGATGAGCGGAGCATAGCCTTCAAAGTGGGAATGATTTATACCTTCCCAGGTTAAGAGCCTGACCATAGGAACGCCGGTCGGATTGTACCACGAGTTGACCTTATACTCCTGTCCATGTTTGGTCATACCGACTTCCAAGCCTTTACGCGCGAAGCCCCAGAGCGGGTACGTTTCGAAGTTCTGAGCGGGCATGTTCATCATGTTGTTCAGGGACAGGGCGCCGTTGAGCTGATTCCAGGCGCTGGGTCTATCAGCGGGTTGGAAATCCGCGTTGTTCCTGCTAAGATATTTATTTCCTGTCGAATGGAAGTTCTCAACTGACTGACCTTGACCGAAGAGCGGCCCGTTGCCGAAGGTATCCTGGGTTCGGGGTTGTACTAACATGTATGGAAGATCTATTTTGTCTATAAGAGTCTTAACTTGATCGTATTCAAATCCCTGATCGCCGCCGCTCCTGGGATCGATAGGCGACACCGCGGCGAACAAATGTCCGTTATCTACCGCGTTGAAATTCGTGGATCTTGCACCGCCGGAGAAGCCGGATACATAGATGCGGGATTCGTCGATATTGTATGTTTCGAGAACTGTCTCCAAAATCTTGTTAAAGTCGCCTGCGCCGACATTCGCCAAAACCGGGTTAGTCGGATCGTTTTTCGAGGGGCCGACCAGGATGAAGCGTTCTTTGCCGGCGACAGATACCCAACCGTTGCCTTCCGCTTCGAATACCGGGTGGTCGTTCCCGCCGTGAAGTGAAAATACCAGTGCGAACTTCTGATTGGGATTGTAGCCTGTATTGCCCGCGATGGCTTCATTCGGGATCCACTCGTACCAACCGCCGCCGTTTGCGTTGTTCGCCGGGGC
>JAISED010000052.1 GCA_031264295.1 Eubacteriales Family XIII. Incertae Sedis bacterium
TGAACCTGCGAAACCAAAAGTGCAAGCTTTATGAAAATCAGGTCATCACGCAAGAGGCGTTCAAGAAGGCCAATGACTGCTATGAGCTGTTTGGAATAAAGTGCCCCGTCACGATACCGTTGAAGCAGAATACAAAAGCTCTGTGATTTCGCTTTGTGGTTAGAAATTATAATAGGGAATTAGAGCTTATATAAAATACTTGAGTCGCGCTTGCCTGTACTCCAATGTATAGTTTGGCACAAAAAGAATATCCGTATCGGCATGATTACCCATTGCGCGTCCAATATGGTTAGCTGCATCGGAACGCTCGTTGCCGTGTTAAGTATGTGAGAGCAGCCAAGCGTAATCTTGCCGACAATCCACTACGGCAGTTACATAAACGATGTTCCCCAATATCTCATAAAGTGCCAAGTGATATTTTCCAAACATCAGCTTCCTGTATTTTTGAAAGGGTATATCGTCATGATACAACCACGGATAACGCTCCGGCATTTCCGCAAGACCGTCCGTTCCCTCAATAAAGGCTTCAATCAACCGGTCGGCTGCACGGACGCTGACATTCGCAAGGAATCGTGCGTGAGAAACGAGCATTTCCCACGCCGTTTCGGTCACCTTAACCGTGTACCGCTTACCTGCTTCCGGAATCTGACGCCTCCGTAACTATCCCGCGCATAGCGGCAACGGTTTCTTCTACCGTATAAGTGCGGCCGTTTTGAATATCGCTCTCTGAGCATAACAACTTTTCACGCAGTTTGAGCATGCTCTCACGGCGAGCGAAAGTCTCCATATCCATCACCACCAAGTCGCCGCTGCCGTTCTTGGTCAAATAGACAGGTTCTCCGGTGTGCTTGCAGAGTTTGGAAATTTCGTTATAATTTTTGCGGATAGCCGCAGACGGGCGAATGTTCATCTTAAAATTTACCTCCGGTAAAGAGCAATCTTGTGTTCTTATTGTATGCTTATCATACACCTAAACACAGTGTTTGTAAAAGACTTTTTTGCCATAGGGAAGGAAAAGAAAGGTAAAAAATCGCTATGATGTCGGGATTATTTTGAACGACGCCGTCGTTCAAACAATTTCAATCCCAACAGGCCCAACAGACAGCCGACCGCGTTCCCGATCGTCGCAACCCGAAGAAAGCGCGGGCAAAGCGACGGAAGTCCGAAATCTCCTATTTACGAGTTCATTTTATCACAAGCAGGTAAGTGTTTTTTGATTGTTTTATTGATGATTTCCTAAGAAAATCCTAAGGAACCTTACTTTTGCGTTGTATTGATACCGGATCAATCGTTCAAATATTTACTTTGATTTCGGTGTTTCGTAGAGTATAATGTATATGCGAATTATATAAACCGTATGGCGAACAATTACAGTGGCTATTGTGCGATATATCCGTGCGGTACGTCCCTGGATATTGTTCAGAAAGAAAAGGAAGTGATTCTATATGGACAGCCCGATAACGTTGATACCAGTTCTGTGCATTCTGATTGTGGCGATTGCCACCAAACGGGCGCTCTTTGCGATGTTCTGCGGTCTGTGCGTCGCCGCTTTGATCCTGTGCGGCGGCATAACGGCTTTTCCGGAGCAGGTCTTCGGCTATCTCTACGGTTCTGTGTCCAATGAAACCCTGCAGTGGTTGGTCTTCGTCATCGCTCTGTTCGGAATCCTTATAATGCTGCTTCAGCGCAGCGGCGCGGTGTTGGAATTCGGCTACTGGGCCGCGCGTCTGCTGAAAACGAAACGACGCGTCATGCTCGGTACATTTGTACTCGGAATCATCGTTTTTATTGACGACTATTTAAACAATCTCGCGGTCGGCACGACCATGAAGGGCATATCCGACGCGCAGAAGGTGCCTCGGACACAGCTTGCTTATATCGTCAATTCCGTGGCGGCGCCCGTCTGTATACTGTTGCCAATGTCCTCGTGGGCCGCTTATTTCGGCGGCTTGTTTGAGGAGAATGGCATTGTCGTGAACGGCAGCGGCCTCGGCGCTTATATTCAGTCCATTCCTTTCATGTTCTACGGTTGGCTTGCCGTCATCGTCGTTTTTTTGCAGGTTCTCGGAATCATCCCCAAGATCGGACCTATACGGAGGGATTGGAAGCGCGCGGAGGCCACGGGCGATATATTTCCGGAGGGTATGGTTCCCGCCGAAATAGAATCCGGTTCGGAGAAACCCGCCGGGGATGGCAATGCAAATCCCGTATATTTTCTCCTGCCCATCATAGTCATGATCGTTGTAACGCTTATTACGGAAATCGACGTTTTGCTCGGCGTGTCCGGCGGCGTCGTCTGCGCCTTCGTTCTCTTTCTCGCGACGCGCAAGATTCCGTTTAAACAGCTGCTCGAGGCATCATTCGACGGCATAATCAGCATGGGTTTTGTGTTGGTGCTTTCCGTGCTGGCGTTCGCGGTGCAAAGCGCGAACATTGATTTGGGTCTGGCCGAGTATGTTATCAAGACGGTGGAACCGCTGATGGACGGCGCGCTGTTGCCGGCGGTCGCCTTTGTCGTATGCGCGGCCTACGGCTATGTGACGGGCAGCTTCTGGGATATGGCCGTCATCGTCGCGCCCATAGTCATACCGCTCTCGATTGCGATGGATGTCAGCCCGATTCTCACGGGCGCCGCCGTGTTCTCCGGCGCGGCCTTCGGCAGCAACACCTGCCTGTACGGAGACGGCGTCATACTCTGCGCGCAGGCCTGTGGGATCAAGCCGCTAGACCTGATGCTGGCCACATTGCCCTATGCGCTCATCTCAGGCGGCATATCGACGGTGCTGTTCTTAATAGCAGGCTTTGCAATGTAATTAAAAAGCTTACTCAAACCCCAAGTGAGTTTTGCCCATTCCGGAACAAAACTGACGCGGCGTTTGAGTAGTTTTGATTTTATACAAGAGGAGGAAATTCAATTATGAATCATGCAGATAAAATTCTGTTCAGCGAAGCGATATTCACGGGGAGGGGCGAGGAACCCGTACCCGGCGGGGTGGCCTTGCGCGGCGATAAAATCCTTGCGGTGGGATCCCGCGCGGATATGGAGGGCTTGGTCGGTCCGAACACAGAAGTGTGGGAACTGGGCGACAGGCTCGTGTTGCCCGGCCTCTGTGATTCTCACGCCCATTTCATGTTGGGCATACGCAATTGCAGCGAGAGTTTCTGCAAGACTCTCGACGAGAGCGCGAGCGAAGCGGATTGCGTGGCGCTTATGCGCAGGTTTGCCGACGCGCACCCCGGCCTGAAACGCTATTTCGGCGCCGGTTGGTTCCCCGTGAATTGGGGCGACGCGCCGATGCCAACGAAAAAGTCTCTGGACGAGGCATTCCCGGATGTGCCTGTTTATTTGGAATGCGCCGACGGACATTCGATGTGGGTCAATTCCGCCGCTCTCGCAGAGTGTGGCTATACGAAGGATACGATTCCGAGCACCGGTGCGATCGGGCATTTCCCGGATGGCGAGCCCGACGGTATGCTCTACGGCGGCGGTATGGAGCTGACGATCCCTTACGCGAAGGATCTGCCAAGGGACGAATTGTCGAAATTGGCGGAATCTTTCATAAAGCGGCTGAACGCGAGCGGGATCACGTCTTACGCGGATATGGACGGGCAGACGCCCGATATCATGGCGGTGGAATATCCCTTCATTAAGAGTCTGGAGGACGACGGGAAGCTCACCGTAAGGCTGTATCTGTATCCCGGAAGCTTTTATCCGCCGAAGGCCTTGGATGTCGCTTACTTCGATGAATTCGACAAATACAGACCGAAATTCAATTCAGACAGGCTGCGGATCGTTGGCGTTAAGACTTACGGCGATTGCGTGACCTCCGTCTACACCTCCGCCCTTCTGGAGCCCTACTCAGATAAGCCGGAGACCTGCGGGGAATTGATGTACGGTTCTGTCGAGCCGTATGAGAGATGGGTGCTTGAAGCAAACAGGCGCGGCTATAACGTGCGTATGCACTGCACGGGTGACCGTGCAATCCGCATGGCCTTGGATTGCTATGAAAAATCGGGAAAGCTTTGTGACGCGGCGGCTCTGCGCAATTCGATCGAGCATGTGGAACTGATCAATGAGGCCGATATACAAAGGTTCGGACAGCTTAACGCCGTGGCGGCCATGCAGCCTGCCCATCTGCCGCTTGAACGCGGGGAGAAGCTCGTGCGCGTCGGCAGAGAACGCAGTCGCTACGAATGGGCGATAGGTTCGATTCTGCGCGCCGGAGGCGTCGTCGCCATCGGCTCGGATTACTATGTGACGGATTTTTCTCCCTTCCCGGCTCTGTACGCGGCCGTCACGCGAAAGGACACGGACGGCGTACAGTACGGGACATGCACCAAGGGTGAGGAAATGACCTTGGCCGAGGCGCTGAGGGCTTACACGTGGGCAGGGGCTTACGGGAACCGTATGGAAGACAAGGTCGGTGTTTTGGAAGCCGGCAAATACGCGGACATCGCTGTATTCAGCAAGAATCTATTCCGAGAGGCGCCGGAGGAATGGCTTGGCTGCGACAATGTCCTGACCGTCATGAACGGCGATGTCGTATACACCGCGATATAGGCGGCGCTTCGTCATGTTCAGTCATTGATCGCTCTCACGCCGAGTCAACCCGATTTCCCGTCAAGGCGCTTGACCATGAGACAGTCGGTTTACTGCTCATTGATGGCTAAAAGCCGCTCATTAATCCCGCGTTTCACCTGCTCCAAATCGCTGTCATTCAGCATGGGTATGAGCGATTGGATTTCCGCCACCGGCCTATCCCACCACTTGAATCGCAGCATCAGGTTTATAAACTCATCATCAAACCGCTTGCGGATGGGCTTTGCCGGATTGCCCGCGACAATTGTGTACGGTTCAACATCGCTGCCGACCACGCTGTTCAGACCGATTATCGCGCCGTCGCCGATATGGACACCGGGCAGGATGGTGGCGTTTTGCCCAATCCACACGTCGTTGCCCACTATGGTATCGCCTTTATTCGGCAACTCGGAAAGCGGCGGTTGTTCCTGCTCCCAATGCTCCAAGATATAAAAGGGGAATGTGCTTGTCCCATTCATCTTGTGGTTCGCTCCATTCATGATGAACGTAATGTCGGCGGCTATCTGGCAGAACTTCCCGATAATCAGCCTGTCACCGTAAAACTCGTAGTGGTGCGTTACCCGGCTCTCGAAATCCTCGCCGCTGTAATAGGTGAAGTCACCGACCTCTATATTGGGGCGGGTAATCGTAGGTTTGACATAGGTGACGGGAAAACCCGGCGCCGGATGCGTCACGTTGGGGTCAGGCTGTTTGCTCATATGCTATCACAATCCTCTCAATATTTCTTCAAATGTCAGCATAACGATACTCCTACTACTATTTAGGGACTTCAGCGCCCTGCCGCAACTCACATTAATGGACTTTCATACCAGTACGCCCATTATAGCACATAAGAAAACACGAATGATAGATTTTTGACCTTTTCGTGGAAAATTTTCAATGGAACTTTCCGTGTTGACACATTATAATGGTCATATTGCAAACGGACGTTGTACCGCGGCTTTACCGCCGCACTAATCTAATACTGGATGCAGGAACAGTATAAAGGGAGTTACAGGACATGGGTGAGACAAATACTACGAATAAGACAACAGTACTGGAGCTTTTAAACATTGACAAGAGTTTTCCCGGTGTACACGCGCTGGACGATGCTCATTTGGATCTGCGCCGCGGCGAGATCCACGCGCTTGTGGGTGAGAACGGCGCAGGAAAATCAACACTTATGAAGGTTATGACCGGGATTTACACGGCAGACCAGGGAGAAATAATCTATAACGGGGCTTCCGTGCACTTTCATGGACCCAAGGAGGCTCAAGAAGCCGGCATTTCCATCGTTCATCAGGAACTCAATCTGATGAATCACCTTACAGTTGCACAAAACATATTCATTGGCCGCGAAGCCAAGGGCTTTCTTCTGCGTGACGGACTGATCAATGAGGCTGCAGAGAAGCTATTCCGCCAATTGAACGTAAATATCCACCCGACAGACGAGGTAGGAAAGCTCACCGTCGGGAAGCAGCAGATGGTTGAAATCGCGAAAGCCATCTCTTTCGAATCTTCAGTTTTGGTTCTTGACGAGCCTACCGCCGCTTTGACAAATGCGGAAATTCGCGAACTTTTCCGCATTATGTATGAACTGCGCGAAAACGGGGTATCTATGGTTTATGTATCTCATCGCATGGATGAGATAATGGAAATCTCTGACCGTATTACCGTTATGCGTGACGGGAAATATGTAGTTACACTCAACACGCCCGAAACAAACCTTGACGAAATCATCCACGCCATGGTTGGGCGCACCATTTATGAAGAACCCAAAACGATGAATAGTGTTCCGCCTGATGCGCCGGTGGTTTTGGAGATCAAGAATTTCCAATCTAAGGAAGTAAAAGATGTCTCCTTTAAACTGCACCGCGGCGAGATCCTTGGACTGGCGGGACTTATGGGCGCGGGACGCACCGAAGTCGCTCGTCTGATCTTTGGCGCGGATAAACTCTCGAAAGGTGAGATTATCATTAACGGTCAGCGGGTGCATATTCGAAATCCGCGTGACGCTGTAGGCGCCGGCATAGGTTATCTCTCGGAGGATCGCAAACGCTTCGGTCTTGCGACAGGATTATCTGTATTCGACAATGCTGTCATGGCTCATCTTGATTCCTTCGTCACCAGGGGGATTGTAGACGACGCCAAGATTCGCAGCACCGCCGCCGAGTACATTGAGCAGATCAATATTCGTACACCTTCCGGAAATCAACTCATCCGTAAGCTTTCCGGCGGCAACCAGCAGAAGGTAGTCATCGCAAAATGGCTGATCCGAAACTGTGATATTTTAATATTCGACGAGCCGACGCGTGGGATCGACGTCGGCGCTAAAAGTGAGATATATACCCTTATGAACGATTTGGCAAAGTCCGGCAAGTCCATCATCATGATCTCGTCGGAACTGCCTGAGATCCTGCGAATGAGTGATCGCATCGTGTGCATGTGTGAGGGGAAACTGACAGGGATTCTGGATATTCAGGACGCAAATCAGGAGATCATCATGAAATACGCGACTATGCGCAGCGGCGGCGAAAGCGCTGACGCGGTGTAACGAGGGACGGCGGCATACGAGTTCGCCGATGGCGCCATCCGCAAGCAGCAGAAGGCGCTGAAGCGATCCTGCGGGGCGAGCGCCCGGACGCGGTGTAATATCCCATGACGGCACATATTATTTTCGGCTTTACTGTATAAAAATAATGACTGTGTTATGTAAACATAGCACATCGGGAGGGTAACGATGAAAACGCGCAAGTTCGACATACAACGTCTTTTAGCTCCAATCGCGCTTGTGGTTCTGTACATTTTTTTCAGTTTTGCTAGCAGAACCTTTTTCTCAGTATCAACTTTTGTAAGTATCCTTGACAGCACATATTTCGTTGGCTTCCTGGCTTTCGGCATAACGTTTGTAATCATCTCCGCAGGTATAGACCTTTCCATAGGCACGAACATGATGATGTCTGCCCTTATAGGCGGATATTTGCTCTACAATCATGTAAATATCTGGATAAGTCTATGTTTCGTAGTCGTCATAGCCACAATGGTTGGCGCGGCTAACGGCCTGCTTGTCGCACGCCTTAACGTACCGCCGTTCATAGCTACGCTGGGCATGATGATGATGACGCAGGGCATAGGATCCATCGTGACGCGCGTTCAGACGCAGCGTTTTCCCAGCAGCTTTGATGAAAACGGGCTCTATAAAGCCGTGTTTTACAAGACGGCGGAAGGCTTCCCCTCAGGGATAATCTACATGGGGCTGTTCTTCCTGATATCACTTTTATTATTGAGAAAAACCAAATTAGGGCGTTATACATACGCCATCGGCTCCAATGAAGAGGCAGTACGCCTCTCGGGGGTCAACGTCGCTAACTGGAAGACATTGATCTATACGGTATGCGGCTTTTATTGCGGTCTCGGCGCCATAGTGTACGCTTCTACATATACTACTATTATTCCCGGTACCGGCAACGGCCTTGAGCTTAATGCTATCGCCGCTGTCATAATCGGCGGTACATCCATGTCAGGCGGCATCGGGAATATGTCCGGCACCCTTATCGGCGCGTTCTTAATGAGCGTTCTGAAAATCGGACTTATGTCCATGGGTTTGCAGGGACATTATCAGACATTTTTCACCGGCCTCGTGGTGGTGTTGGCTGTGCTGCTTGACATCTACCGCAGAAAGAGCGCCGAGCGTTGAGGCAGGGAGAAGAACCGCCGGCGGGACGGCGGCTGAGACACAGTCGGCGGCAGACGCAACCGCTGAGCTGTCTCCGGTCGTCGGCGTCGGGAAGAGCCGCCGACGAAACGGCGTTCCGGAGGTAGTCGGCGGCGGACGCAACCGCCGGCTGTCTCCCAGCCGGCGTCGGGAAAATCCGTCGGCGAGACGGCGATCTTGGTACGGTCGACGGCAGGCACAGCCGTCGACCGTGACCGATCGGCAAGCCGGCGGACGTGTGGCGGTGTGGCTGGGGTCGTATCGGCCGTAGCCGGGAGAGGCAAATAAGCGTCAGCTGTGACCGATCGGCAGGCCGACAGACGGATACGTAATGGGCTGTGACCGATCGGCAGACCGACAGACGGATACGCAATGGGCTGTGACCGATCGGCAGGCCGACAGATGGCAAAAATCTTGATCCGTACAGGTAAAATTTAGGGGTTTTTTGGAGTCGCCTTTATTGCCTGTTGTTATATTGTTATTTAGGAGGAGGAATTAACATGTTAAGTAAAAATCGTTTGGCTATGCTCCTGGCATCATTATTCTTATGTCTCACGCTGGCGGCGTGCGGCGGGAACGGTACTCAGGGGAACACATCCACGGGAACAGATGGAGGGGATCCGGCGGGAAATGGCGAAGTCCCATACATTGCCGTAGTTTCAAAAGGATTCCAGCATCAATTTTGGCAGGTCGTCAAAAAGGGCGCTGAACAGGCCGCCGCTGATCTCGGCGTGGAGATTACATTTGATGGGCCGCCTACCGAGTCTGATATCGCTATCCAGGTGGATATGCTGAAATCAGCCCTTGACAAGAATCCGGCAGCCATAGCGCTGGCCGCGCTTGACACTGAATCTGTGACAGAACAACTGACCGCCTGCATGAACAACGGGATACCGGTTGTCGGCTTCGACTCGGGCGTTCCTAACGCACCGGCGGGTTCCATCTACGCCACCGCTTCTACTAACAACACGGCGGCGGCTGCGTTGGCGGCGGATATGCTGTATGAGAATCCTGCATTTACGCAGAAACTGGCGGCTGCGTCCGCTTCCGCGCCGATTTACGTCGGTGTACTTTCTCAGGACGCGACATCCGATTCCATCGTCTCCCGTACCAGCGGTTTCATTGATCGACTGGTTGAACTGGTTGGCGCGTCCGACGTGCAGGTCACAGGTCACGATAAATTCGCGAAGGAAGCCAGCAGCGCTAAAGTCATCATAACGGTATCTGTTCCGGCGACTACCGCGGCGGCCGACATGAAATCCGGCGCTGAGACCATGCTCACCAGCGGAAGGTACGCGGCGATCTACGGTTCGAATGAAAACAGCGCAGGCGGTATCCTCGCAGCGTCAAATGACGGCAGCGATTTTGCCGAAGGCGGCAAGTACGGCGACATCATCGCCATAGGTTTCGATGCAGGCAAAACCCAGCGTACCGCTGTTGAAAACGGCTGGTTCTACGGTTCCGTGACACAGGATCCTTATTCCATAGGATACAAGGCAGTACAGCTCGCGGTTGACGCCATAAACGATGTGCCGATCTCCGATCCTATCGTTGATACGGGCGCTAAGTGGTACAACTCGGAGAACCTCTCCGATCCGTCCATTTCAGAACTTGTGTACGAATAATACTAGAGACAAGCTTCGGAAATCCTCGCCGGATGGCATAACGCAGGTTTCTGGAGCTTGCTTGGATTCAGTATTGGCTTATGGATTGAAAAGTGAATTGAAAAAAGTTGAATTGAAATAGGACAAGAGCCGGAAAAGCTAAGAACTTATCCGGCTCTTTCTCCGTCTTATTATCATGAAAATGCCTACCGCGATCAAGGCGCCCAACAGGGCTGAAAGCGCCGCCACAAGCACGACATTCATACCGCCCGGCGCGAACAAGGCGCCCAGAGGGGTTTCATTTTCACCTATAGTAACAAGCAGATTGCCGTCGATCTCCTGACGCCATTCTGAATCGACTTTAGCTGAACTAACTGCACCGCCGTCATCTATGTATACCAGCTGAAGCCCTTCCAGTGAAAGCAGTACCGGCGCGTCCCCGTCGTACACCATGCTGATGCTGCAAATCTCCGTCTCCGAATCAATATCGTTCTGCCCGCTCTGCGAAAATATCCCTATCAGATGCCGCATGGCGCCATTATCATCAAGCCTGCCCTTATGATAGGCATTGCCGTATTGTTCAGGGAATGTGATTTTTAAATTCTTTTCACTGTCGTTCTCAGGGTCTTTTTCAATATATAAATGCTCAGGTTCTGCGCTTACAAGGCTGAAATCCAATGACGAGTAGGTTTCCGTAGGCGTTCCGACATCTACATTTAAGTTGAAATGCAATGCTCCGCCTTCACTCTTTACATCGGTAATGCTTGCCCCTATTTCAGCGTTCGGCGCCGCGTAAACTTGCATTGTCACAAGCGCCGTCAAAAGCAGACCTGAAAATATTGCCATTAGCTTTTTCAATTCATCTCTCCTCTAGTCATTTAATACTATCGCCCCTTGTCCGGTCTGCGGCGTCAAAGTTATACCGCAAACCGGATTTCGGGGCGCTTTATGTCCGTCGTGCCGCCGTGCATCGGCGCTGGGATGCAGCGGTTTTATATCCGCCGCAAACCGGTCGCCCTAACGCGCATCGCGTTCCGGACGCAGCGCGTGGATGCGGATGCATTGGCATCATAAGCCTAATAATCTCCCGTCGCGTTCCGGACGCAGCGCGGGGACGCGCGATTAGATCGCCGCGTGTACCGCGTTCACAAGGGTTGTGATATCGACCATATCAACGTCTCCATCTCCGTCGATATCCGCCGCGCCTGTTACGCTCCAATCTTCATCCGTGCTGAGGGCGCCGAAATAGTAGAGCGCCAATGACAGGTCGGCCGCATCTATACTGCCGTCCTGATTCACATCACTGGGTTCTGTGTTCAAGATCGAAATATCCGTCTCAGCGGAAGCGTTGAGTATCTCCGCCGCGAGCTGATCGCCTCTTGAAAACGTCTTGAAGCTTGTCAGCGTCAAGGACGCCTTATCGGGTTTCTGCCCATCCTTTACTATCAGTGACACCTTAGCCAGATCGACCAGAGTATCGTAGTTGATTGTCTTTTCGTTAACCACGCCTATGACGACACTGATCAATCCCTTTTCGGCATTGACAAATGTGGACGCCACTTCAAATCCCGTCGGAACGACTGTGGGGAGGGCGTTAAACACATCTTTATCGTAGGCCAGAACCAACTCAACCGTGTTTACATTGTCGGATTCTTTGAACTGTGCCGCCACAGTAAATCCGATCTTATTCTGCGTAGTCGCCGTTTCTTGATCTGCGGTGAGCACAGCAGCGTTTGTATTCGCCGGTGCTACGGACGCGCCGTATTCGAAAGCGCCAATATCAGGGGCGCCTACACGTAGGAGTCCGCGCTGGTCGGTCTTCGGCGCCGAACTGCTTGCCGAGTTTATTGCCGGGGCGTTTTCAAGCAGAGCGATCGTGGGCGTCAAGCCGCCGTTATCAGCGGGAGCAGAGGCCAGCCAAGCCGCCGCCGCTTCTTCGGTTACGCCGCTGACTGTTGAATCACTCAAGACTACGGGCAGCACTGTCGGCGGGTTCGAACCCCTGCCGGCTATGGTCGCTTCAGTCGCAACGCCGACGATATTGTTGCCGCCGTCATTTGCGAGAGCGGCTACATCGCTGTACACTACGTCAGGCGTAGATACTTTTATACTGCCTTTGTAGAAATCACTTGCGCTGGCGTACTCGTAAGTTCCTGGATTAGCAATCGTAAACTCCACTACGGTAGTGTCGTTTGCTGCCAAGATAACGGGTGTTTCACTTCCTGGAAGATAGAGCTGCAAGCCTACCGGCGCAAGCTGGTCTGTAGTTGTGATAGACCAACTCACGGGCACTCCCGCGAGAATCTCTACATCGGGATATGAACCATTAAATGAGCTGCTGATCGTTTGTGAGGCTGCCGGTGCAATCTTGTTGGCAACGACAATGCTGTTTTCCAGAGTGGTCTGTGTAGCGCTGTTGTGTAGCAACCCGCCGCCCTGTCCTCCGGCAGTGTTATTGACAATAGTGGTGTTTATGATTTTTCCGGCCGATGTAGCGGATATGGCGCCGCCGTTATTCCCGGTGGAGTTCCCGTAAAATGTGCTGTTGACAATGGTAAGAACCCCGCCGGTTCCGTCAACATTCACTGCTCCTCCGTCGCCGCCCGCAGCGGTCGCTTTGTTATTGATGAACGTACAGTTCTGGATCGTCACCGTGCCGTGATAGATGCCCAGCGCGCCGCCGCCGAAGTTCAAGCTCGACGCAAGATCACGGAAGGTAATGTTCTTGAATGTAAGATTCGTATTCGGGGCGGTGCCGGCGAAACGCAGAGCCGTGCCGTTTGAGATGTTGTTGCGGGGCGTAGTGCCTTCAGGCGCGGTTCCCGTGCTTATGCCGTGCCCATTGATAGTATGACCCTGTCCGTCGATCGTGAGATTCTTGACTGTTCCGGTTCCGAAGCTTGAACTGCCGTATGTCGCGGAAGTGACCGCGTCAATATCCGCGCTAAGCACTATGACAGCGCCTTCCGGAGCGCCGCGCAGCGCGAGATCCAGCTCTTCGCCCGTGCTGACGGGAATGGTCTCGTCAGCGGCAAAGCTGCCGGCTACCGGCGTACCGGCGAATACAAGCAAAGCGCTCAGAGCCGTAATTAAAATCCTGTTTTTCAAGGTTTGCTTCATGCCTTAATCCTCCTTTAATTTTTCTGATTAAGCGCGCTTCTGATATTTTATCTCTGCGTAATCATCGCAGGGAAATAAGGGTAGGCTAATCTGCCCTTTTGGTTAGCATATGCTAAATAATAATATCATAATCGTATAATACATGCAAGCGTATTTTCAAAATTCAATTTTATTTTAGTATTTTAAATATCATTTTTTGATAACCCAATGGCCGCCTTTAGCGGAGCCAATGCGTTCAATAGAATCTTTGGACTTTAATGCACGAATGCCTTTTTCAACGGCGCGGGTAGTTAATCCCAATCGCTCGGCAATAGCCTTTGCACTAATTTGAGGATCCTCATACATCGCGGCTAAAATTTGAGTCTGCGTTTCATTTTCACCGAACTTTTCACCGAACTGCCTCCATATCTACATATGTCTGGTAACTTCTTTGGTATTTATTGAACTTAGTCTAAACCATTAGCGCCGCCTTGCCGTACGATGCCGATATCTCTGACGACAGTATTTCCGGCCAGGCTCGCGCCTGGTTCCACAGTCATGCCCAGTTTCTGAAACGCGAGGACGACAGTCTTGTCCGCCTGAACAGCGGCGCCGAGAATCTCGCCGGTATCGGCGGACAGGCCGGAGGGGATATCGACCGCAAGCACCTTCGCCGGAGATGTGTTGCACATGTTTATAGCGTCCAGGTGACGTCCCGCAACCGGTCTTGAAAGTCCTATACCGAACAGAGCGTCCACAATCGTCGTGGCGCCTGTTTCGATGAACAAATGTGTCAAACTCTCCGGTTCAGGGTTTTCAAAGATGCTTACACCGTAATTCTTCGCGATCATCAACTGACGCGCTGTTTCGTCGGAGAGTGATGCTTCAGCGCCTATGAACACGATATCGGCACGGAAACCTGCGATGAACAGCAGCCGCGCTATGGCCGCGCCATCCCCGCCATTGTTGCCCGCACCGCATAAACATATGACGCGCGACAGATTGAAGACAGGATCGCGTCCCATCATGAGTTCATCAACCACAGCTAAAGCTGCGCGTTCCATCAGCACCAGCGAAGGCACGCCCATACGCCGGATAGTATAATCGTCATACTGTTTCATCAGCGCCGCGCTGATCGCGGCCTCGTTACCGAACATCGTTCTCATCACCTCCGTTGTTTCTATCACCGTCGTCGCTCCGTGCGTCCGTAACCGTCACTTACCGCCGAAACTCATGTTGCCGTAGGCCGGGGCGCGGGTTGTACTTGTCCGGATTCGTGCTGTCAAGGTGTCTTGTCCCAGACTTCATCGTGGTACTTTGCCATCTTCTCGTCGCCGTCCGCCCACGGGCAGCGTGTTACTGCGTTGTCCATCTTCTCGTTCGCCCCGCTTTCAGTCGTCCCAATCTCTGTTTTCGGTGAATATATCATCAAATCCGCCGTGGCAGTCTGGGTTTGAGCCGCAATTCTTATACGGAACCATAGGCTCTGCCCCCCTTTTGTAGAACTTGCAGGATTTCGGGCCGTAGCAAAAGCTCTCGAACCGCCATTTCTGCTTGACTCCCCAATCGTATTCAATGGTGACGTTTGCCATTGTCGCCCACTTGCACTTGAAGCACTTGCCTTTCCAACAAGCCTTGCTCAGAACGCGGCAACCGCGCCATTCGTATGTTGCCATATCGGGAGGGCCGTCAGTCCACGGCGGCATCTTACTCTCATCGGCAAGCGTGTAGTTCGGCTTGACGCGCTTCAACGCTCCCGCCCGGTAGTAATCTGCATACTCCCATTGCGGATATTTCTTTGTCCAACCCGTGCCGCTCGCTTCATCGCCGATGCGGAAGCCGAGCGTTTGCTGCTGCTTCTCTGAAATGGCTACCGCAAACTGTTTAGCCTCCCCGTTGGCAATGCCGTCGAGGAACAAGTTATAGCCCGTGTGGGAATGTGTGCGGTTATCTATGCGATAACGCCATACGTTCGTTCGTGGTTGGATTGAAAGGATAGTCCCGTTCCAGCTTATTTTCTCCATAGCTTACTCTCCCAACAGTTTCATTTCAGTTTCGCTGGATTCGGATTATTCTCAACAGCGATGGCGCGGAGAGCGTCCGTGTAATCGAGGCACACATCCTCGGCAATTTGTGCATATTCCTCATTCCCGGCAAAATAATCCTCCGCAAGAATGGCATACCACGCCTCGTCAATCCATTTTTCATCCACGCGCGCCCAAAACGCTTTGCGATGCAAGGCTGCTCTTTGCATACCGTTACGTTCCATAATGCGATATGAGCCATAATTAGTGGCGGCGCACGACGCGCCGATATGTCCGATTTGCAAGTCCTCGAAACCGTAGCATATCAACTCGCCGCAAAGCTCCGTCCCATATCCGCGCTTCCAATAATCCTTGTGCAGAATCCAAGCGACCTCGCCCATATAGCCGTCGCCTTTGGGATATATGCTGCAACTGCCGATGACGGCGTTTGCATCTTTTAAGACGACGGCAAAATCGCGCCCCGGCTTCGCTTGCGCCAAAAATGCTTTGGTTTGTTCCTCGTCGTTTGGCCCCCACGCTATGTAGCGCGTGTTTGCGGGATTGCCCGCCCAAGAATGAACGGCTTCAAAATCTTCGGGCGTGAGCGGACGCAATATCAATCGCTCTACTTCGAGAACATTCTTATATCTGCTCATTAGTTCCTCCCTCCACTTGCCCGTCAGCCGGAACGAATACTCGTTGGCTGTCCGGCGTGTCGCCTAACAGGATGAGCGTTTCTTGCGGTTTAGTAAGAAAGCAAAGCATATCATCCGCAAGGACTTCTCCGGTATAATCCTCACCGATTCGTTCCATTAGCACGTTTTTTCTTCGCTGTATGTTATCCGCTTCCTTTGTCGCGTCAGCAAACGGAATAGGGATGGGGAATTTCCTTGATTTGGCTATCCGTTCTGCTTTCTCCAATACCGGAGCGTAGTGTTCATGAATGTGCCTGTGCGCGTCACGGTGAAACGCTTCACCGTTGATTTTTCGTAGGACTTCGACCTGTTCCGCTATGAAGCGTTCTTGACCGTTGCCAATTTTTAGGCGCACGGCTATTTCAGCGAGTTTACATTTTTCGCGAAGCATACTTGCTTGGAAACACATCTGTATTGAGAGATTGATTTCACTGTCATCTATGCTCGCGCC
>JAISED010000002.1 GCA_031264295.1 Eubacteriales Family XIII. Incertae Sedis bacterium
AAAGATGACCAGCAATAAGATAATTTGAAGTATTTTACCTCAAATTACTTGGTTCTCGACCTTCTTTTAATTTGCTAAGAATGTAGGCGTTTAGGAGATTTAAGTTTAACGAATTACAAGTTGGCAATTCAAAACAAAGGATTCACTTGTGAAGTTAATATCACTGTATCCGAGGCTTCAGCCGATTTCCCGTTAAAAATACAGGGGCTTGCCGAAGAGGTGTTTATATAAATATCAATGATGCAGTACACTAGGAGATGGTAGATTGATAATTTTCGATGATAGTGAAGATAAAGCAGACGCCCGATTTGAAGAAATACTTGAGCACATTACAAATCAAGACAGCGAGTTATTGCGGTAGGGTTTTTAGATATCCTATGTAGACAAGATCCGCTTGAGCTTCCCGGTTTTAAAATTTCTCATTCGCGGTTTTGGAGGTGAAGATGCCGTATTTTCCACTTTTTATAAATATTGAGGGGCGGCGCTGTCTTGTGATAGGCGGCGGCGCCGTGGCGGCGCGAAAGGCCGGCGCATTGCTGGAATATGGGGCGAGAGTCAGGATTATCGCTCCCGACTTATCGCAGGAAACGGCGCGCCTGGCGCAACGCGAGGGTGTAGAAGTCGTCCGAAGAGTTTATGGCGGAATCGAGGATCTGCGCGGCGCCGCCCTTGTGATCTCCGCGACTCATGACGTCGTTGTGAATACAGCGGTCGCCCATGATTCAAATGAACTGAGCATTCCGGTAAATGTTGCCGATGTGCCTGCCCTGTGCACGTTTTACTTCCCTGCCCTTGTACGGCGCGGCGAACTTTCAGTGGGCTTCAGCACATCCGGGAGTTGCCCGCGTCTGGCCGCACGGTTCAGAGAATGGCTTGACGCGCAATTGCCTGCGGATTCAGATGCGGCATTGGCCGGCCTTAAATCTGAACGTGAGCGGCTTATGCGGGCGGGCGCTTCAGAAGATAAGATCATGAGGATTTTGGACGCCGAAATTGATAAACTACTTGTCTTTTCGAACGGGGCATAGTAGAATAGCATATATAATATATATTTTATATATGCTATTCTTTGTACGTGCTATTGTTTATACGTGATATTGTTTATGGAGGAAATATATTTGACGCATGAGATTCGAATAGGCAGCAGAGACAGTGAACTCGCCGTTACGCAAGCGAATATCATCATTCAAAGCATGCTTAGAGCAAGACCTGAATTGACGATTCGCCTTATCCGTATGAAGACTACGGGTGATCTGTCGCCTGAAGCCGCTCTGGAGGGCGTGCAGGCGAAGCGTTTGTTTACCGACGCCTTGGAGGACGCCTTGCGGAGCGGTGAGATAGACCTGTGTGTGCACAGTCTTAAAGATATGGCCGAATGTTTACCTGACAATCTGCCGATATTGGCGTTTTCCCAGCGCGAAGATCCGCGCGACGCTTTGATCGTCAAGAGGGGCTGCGACTTCACTGATTTTTCTGCTTTGTCCGAGTCCGGCGCTGTGGGCTGTTCATCCGCGAGGCGGCGCGCGCAGCTCGCGGTATTGGCGCCGACGCTTAGCACAGCGCCTATACGCGGCAATGTGCCCACTCGTATTAAAAAGTTAGATCATGGCGATTACGGCAGCATAGTGCTTGCCGCCGCAGGTTTGAAACGACTCGGACTCGCGGACAGGATTTCGAGATTTTTCTCACTGTCTGAAATGATTCCCGCGGCGGGGCAGGGAGTCCTTGCGGTGCAGGGCAGAGACGACTGGACATATCCATTCCTTGACGCTGTGGACGATCCTACTTGCCGCAGGGAGGCTATGGCGGAGAGGGCTGTAATCACAGCGCTCGGTTGCGGATGTTCCTCACCTGCAGCAGCGTTTGCCCGCAGTTTCGGGACAGAGATGGAGATATGGGCGATGTACGCTCCCGGGAGTGTGTGCGGCGACGGGAGTCCGAGCGGCAGAGCGGTCGGCGGAGGTTCGGCGGACGGAGCGGCCGGCGTCGGGAGTCATGGCGACGTAGCGGACGACGGGGGTTCGAGCGGCAGAGCGGTCGGCGGAGGTTCGGCGGACGGAGCGGACGACGGGGGTTCGAGCGGCAGAGCGGTCGGCGACGGAGCGGACGACGGGAGTCCGAGCGGCAGAGCGGTCGGCGACGGAGCGGACGGCATCGGCGGACGGAACCCGACTGATGGACGCGGTCGAGCGTTACCGGGCGCAGCCGATATGCCGATACGCAGTAGGATAACAGGCGCCTGCGACGACTGGGAGAGCTTGGCGGAAGAACTGGCGGCGAGACTTAAAGAAATGGCGAAAGAATATGACATGTGATTTTATGACAACTATGGGACGGGATACCAATGCGGCAGCAGAGCCGGAAAGCGCAGGCAAATCCTGCTCGAAAAACGGCAAGGTATGGCTGGTAGGCGCCGGCCCCGGCGACGCCGGGTTATTAACGCTGCGCGGGAAACAAGTACTCAGCCGCGCTGAAGTAGTGTTTTATGATAATCTCGTCTCGGATGATGTTTTGTGTGAAATCCCCGACTGCGCGGAATTGGCGTCTGTGGGTAAACGCGCGGGAGGCGAATCAATTTCTCAGGAAGAAATCAACCGGATGCTTATAGACGAAGCTAAGAGCGGCAAACAGGTAGTGAGGCTGAAGGGCGGAGACCCCTTCATCTTCGGCCGGGGCGGCGAGGAAATGCTCGCGTTGCGCGATGCGGGCGTGGCATTTGAGGCCGTACCCGGCGTCAGCTCCGCTATAGCTGCACCTGCTTACGCAGGCATACCCGTTACACACCGCGGAATAAGCTCCGCCGTTCATGTAATGACCTGGCGTCTGCGCGGAGGGCTTCCTCCTACGAAGGAGACGCTTGAGGGCATGGCCAAGGCGGGCGGCACACTGGTAATACTCATGTGCGCCGGGAGTCTTGCCGAACTTGGACACCGACTGATCGCGTCAGGGTTTTCACCTGATATGGCGGCCGCTTTCATTGAGAACGGCACGACCGCAAAACAACGGGTGGATGTGACGACGCTCGCGGAATTGGCTTTCCGGAAAATAGAACCGGAATTCTACGCGCCCGCGCTGTTGCCGGAATCCCATGCGCCCGCGCTGTTGGTTGTAGGCGAGGTTTGCGCCCTCGCCGGTGAATTCTCAAACCACCAAATACTGCCGCTGAGCGGCGCGCGCATAGTTGTAACCAGATCTGAGCCACAGAATGCAGCGCTTTGCGAAAAAATCCGCAATCTCGGCGGCATACCCATATCTTTTCCATGCATCAAAACCGTTCCGCGGTTTCATACGGGTCAAGCAGCGCCGATGATTCAGACAATGCATACGGGTCAAGCAGCGCCGATGATTCAGACAATGCAGACGAGTAAGACACCGCGGACGAAGACGACGCAGATGAGTCAGGCGCCGCAGACGAAGACGCCGCAGACAAGTCAGGCGCCGCGGATGCAAGATTACGAAGACGCCGCCTGTTATGAGTGGCTGGTTTTCACAAGTGCTTCGGGTGTTACAGCTTTTTTCGAAGGATACCTCCTCTCGGGTCTGGATATACGCAAACTGTCCGCTTGCAAGATCGCGGCTATAGGTCCTGTCACGGCGGCTTCCCTCCGCAGATACGGTCTTAATTGTGATTATACGCCTCAAACATATTACGCTAAGAGCCTTGGGACGGGCTTGGCGGAAATAATGAAACCCTGCGAAACGGCGCTTCTTATACGAGCGGCGCAAAGTTCCCCCCGCCTCAATGAGGCTTTAAGCGAAAAAGGGATTATGTGGCGCGAGATGCCTGTTTATGATATTGAGGACAACTATGTGGAAGGTCAGGGCGGCGATGTTGTACGTTCAGGGCGTTTTGACTTTGTCTTTTTCGCAAGCGCTTCATCCGTAGACGCTTTTACGCGGGCGGTTCCCGAGATTGAACCCGAAAGCATCACGGCAATATGCATAGGGCGCGAAACGGCTAAACGCGCTTCTGAACTTGGCATGTCCGTCGAGATCGCAGAGCATGTAAGCACAGATGATATGTGCGCGGCAGCGTGCAGATTGCGAAAGTTAATGCCGTCGGCGGAGACGGCAGAATGGAGTTGTTATGTATATACTGAACCGCCCTCGTCGGTTGAGGACTACTGAAGGGATTCGCGCGCTGACCCGCGAAACCCGCGTTTCAAAAAACGCTCTCATATATCCATTGTTTATCATTGACGGAAACGGGGTGTTGGAAGATATAGCATCACTTGAAGGGCAGAAAAGATGTTCACCTGACAGATTGCCGTTTCTGCTGGAAAAAGCCGTAAGCGCCGGGGTTAAAAGCATACTCTTATTTGGAGTTCCCTCATATAAGGACGAAATCGGCAGTTCCGCCTGGGACGAATCCGGCCCTGTTCAGAAAGCGGTGCGCGAGGCAAAACGTACATTTCCTGAGGTGACGGTGATCACCGACGTTTGCATGTGCGCGTACACAAGCTGCGGTCACTGCGGTGTTATCCGCAATAAAAAAATAGACAATGATGCGACGCTCCCGCTGCTTGCAAAGGTTGCGCTTTCACACGCCCGCGCCGGCGCGGACATGACGGCGCCTTCCGACATGATGGATGGCCGTGTCGCCGCGATACGCGCCGCGCTGGACAGCGAGGGCTTTATCGACACGGCCGTGATGTCCTACGCCGTGAAATACGCTTCCGCTTTTTACGGCCCATTTCGTGATGCTTCACAATCCGCACCTTCATTCGGGGATAGGCGAAGTTACCAAATGGACTCACATAATGCTTTGGAAGCGCTGCGTGAAGCCGAGTTGGACGTTTCGGAAGGCGCTGACATACTTATTGTCAAGCCTGCTATGGCCTATCTGGATATCGTCCGGCGTGTAGCGGACGAATTTCATGTCCCCGTGGCGGCTTACAGCGTCAGCGGAGAGTACGCCATGATGCGCGCGGCTGCACGCGCGGGACTTTTGGACGAGGCGGGCATTGTCTGCGAATCAGCCGCCGGGGTGTTCCGCGCCGGCGCCAAGATACTGATATCGTACTATGCCTTGGAACTGGCCGGATGGATCGATGAAGGACGGCTGGGGTGACGCCTATGGATACCATGAAGTCCGTCGGCGGACTGGGCAATGTAAAATTCAACTACATTGTCCGTTGGCTAAAGTGGGAAAACGATGTCATCGGTACGATTGACGGAACAAACGCCGTCAGCTTTGTCTTGCCTGATTATAACGAGGTGGTCGCCCTCTATACTCACGGCGCAAGGCACTGGACGGCAAAACAGTTCGTGGAATTTCTTTCCGAGCGTACGGTCAGCCGGGATCGGCGGGATATAGAGCGTATCCTGTTCCGCTGCGGGCTGTCGCATTACGATGTATTACGGATTGCCGAAATCACACGCGGTGTTCATCCTAAAGACTTAATCTGGATCGCCCACAGTGAGGGCGAACGCTTAGAAGACATTTTGACTGATGTGTTTGACTCGGTCTTTCATCACCGGATCGACCTTGTCGGCGACAGCATTGACACGCCGGAAGGCTATAATATCAAGCGCTACGGCGTTCATAACGGGCAGTACGGTATTTATAAGCAACGTATCAGCCCACTTACTACAGATGTGGAATCGGAGGTAGCTGTCTATCTGCTGGCGCAAAAACTAGACGCGCCTTGCTGCCCTGCCTGCCGTACAGATAAAGACACAGTGTTCTCCACATTTCTCTATGACTTCTCAAAAGAATACATCGTTCATTTTCGCCGACTGTTCAACAGTCAGCGCTCAGATAACGAGTATAAGAACTTGATCACTGTGCGTCCGCAATACAAAGACGCCGTCGCCCGGATGATTTTGCTGGACTTCATCACCAGGCAGGACGACTGCCGCCTGTCCAACATCGCCATCAAGATAAGCAAAGACGGCGAGTCATTTTATCCGCTCTATGATAACGGGCGCAGTCTATTCTATGAAGATACGGAAGAAATGGTGCGGCAAGCCGTCGCTGATCCTGCAAAACACGCTACAACTTTTGGCTACAGCGGAACCTACTGGGACTATGTGCGGGATATTGCTGCGGAACGCGGTGGTTTGGACGGCCTGCTCAAGCTAAACGTCAGCGAATCTGACGTCACCACCATTTTGAAAGAGGCAGGCTTTGCAGGCTATCGTTTGGTCGGCGCGCAGGAATGGATTCTCAAAACCCTTGAAATGATTCGAACTATTTAATACTGCAACTAAAATTGTAAGTTATAATTGAAATAAGTTATTTTTGGATAAATACGCGATTTCTCTCGGGAAGTCTTGCGTGTTTTTATTTATTGTGATATTCTAAAGCTAATAATTTTAGATTCGAAGGAGTGATTAGTTAATTATGAAGGTAACGAATGATATGTATTCCCGTGGCTATGCCGCCGCATCGGCGGCAGACGCGAATATGAAGAAAAGTACTTCTACTGATAAGGAAAGTAGTTGCGTAAATAGTGCAAAAAACGATGCAAAAAAAACAGGATACGCTTGTTTTTACTCAAAAACCCTATGAACGTTTGGTTGGAGATACCAATCGGCAGGACGTCTTGACATTATTGGAACTGCTTCAGGGTAGGGATCTTTGCGATTCCCGCGATATTCGCCGTGCGGCTGAGAACGGCGGTACAGAGGGGTTCAAGGAGTATCTCAAAAATACATATGACTATTTGATTGTCCGAAGAGAGACTAAGACCGGCGCGGCGATGAGCGATATTGATAAGGACAAGCAGCTGCATATGCTTTATGAATCCGCATTTCAGAGGTTGGCCGCTACATATCCGATTTCTGCCGATAATTCTGCGCAGTTCAAAACCAACGCATCAAGGGGGCATTATTACAATTCGGATTATTACTACGTGCATGAGGAATTCAAGTCCGCACTAAACGAGGTTTACTCGGAAATACGCTCGAAATACGGCTTGGAACCTTGCGAACCCCCGACCGTGACGGGGGCGCAAACTTACAACGACGGGTTAAACCTGTTTTTGAAAATCGACCCGGATGCGGGTCCGCCGCCGAGAGGCATGGAGATATACTTTCAGGAAGAGAAATACTGTAAGGCCACGGAATATACCGGCGGGGAAACATACAGATTCTTAGCATACGATGAATCGCCCGGCGCCAAAATAGGAGGCGGCACTATTTACATAAATCTGCCGAAGGGTGTGTCCCTTTTGAAAAGAGCAGCCAACTTCCCGCTATTGTCGCTGTTTGAGATTGCATTCGGGAACCGCGATTACGTGCCCTATGTTCAGAGTTACGACATCTCGAAGCTTGTGTCCGGATATCCCGGCAGCAATATATTCGAAAAATTAGAGTCATATATTACAGATAATTTCGTATACAAGGAGCTTGAATACGGAACTGTCTCCGTGAGATACGGCGGTTCAACGTGGAATGGAGATATTCCGTTTGAGTTCAACGACAAACGAACTATTTCTTCAGAGTCCACCATGGAGTTCAACGATTATGCGCCGGACAGCCCGGAGATGGAATACCTCAAGTATTTTTCCTTCCGCCGCCAGTAGAGTTCGGGCGCTTGACCGAGCTATGGCAAGGGCGCCATTTCAGTGGAATTCCGAATGATGCTCTTACTGCGAGTTTAAGTCGTTTTGTTCATTTCAGGTTGGTCAGCCCTGCGGGAAGCAAACCATGTTCGAGGAACGAATAATCGAAAAATCTCATCTGCATATCTCCTTTTACTATCTGCATATATTGTAGCTGATTATATGCAGATAGTAAAGAAAAAAAGCAGATAGTGTATCACCGCACGACTTATTGCGGCTTTGCGGCTTCACGGCTTATTGCACTTGAGAAGCGCCGCCGTAGTTCAGTACCCGATAAAGCATTACAGCTGCCTCGGCGCGTGTCGCCGCGCCGCGTGGGTTCAGCCCGGTTCCGTCGCCCTTTATGATTCCGGCTTTCACCATCGCAGCTACAGATGGACGGGCATAGTCCGATACCTGCCCTTGATCTGAGAATCCTAGCAGCTCGGTTTCGTCACCCGCAGGAATACTCCTCTCGACCACCGTCAATATGCGGTCAAGGATTACGGCAAGATCCTGTCTGGTGATTTGCTCCTTCGGGTTGAAGTTCTCGCCGTCGCCCTTGGCTATGCCCAAGACTCTTGCTATGGCTACTGCGTCATAGTAGTAGCTCCCCTCCGGTACATCAGCGAAGTTACCGCTGAATTCCGCCGTAAGATTGAACGCTCGCACTGCCATCAGTGTGAAGTCGGCGCGGGTAATGTTCGCTGATGGCTGGAAGATGCGCTCGCTTACGCCCTTTACTATGCCGCTCTCATATAGAGAGTCAATCTCATTCACCGCCCAAAGCCATTTCCCGTCTACATCGCCGAAGTATTTAGAAACCGCCTCAGCTCCGGCTGCGAGCGGTGTTTCGCCGTCGGTAATTGTTTGAACTGTATCAACCTGAGCAGCGCTCCCGCCGGTCAACGAGCCGCCGCCCAGGTTGGCGCCGTTACCGGTGCTGCCGCTGGGATTGCCGCTGTTATCATTGCCAGGGCTGCCGCTGCCATTGTTGTCATTGCCGTTGCCGTCGCCTCCGGGATTGTTACTGCCGTCACCGGTGTTGCCCCCGTCACTGCCGTTGCCGTTATCTCCGGGATTGCCGCTCCCATCGCCGCCATTCCCATCGCTGGGATTGCCGTTGTTGCCGCCGTTTCCGTCGCCGTTGTTGCCGCCGTCGCCGCCGTTTCCGTCGCCGTCACCGGTGTTGCCGCTGCCGCCGGCCCTGCTGACGGTGATCGTAAGCGCAGGTGAGGGCTTTCTTGTGACCACGCCCTTGTTTCCGGCTCCAATGCGCGCTATCCTTACCTCCGTCAGTTCAATGGTCTGGGTCGCGTCGCCGATATAGTTAAAACTGAGGACGCCGGCTTTGACATTTCCGCTTAGGCCGTTGGAATTGGTGTAAAACCCGAAATAGTGCGTTCCTTTATCCACGTCGAATGGCAAAGCAGACGCGCCCGCGATATCATTTCCTATTGTGAATGAGGTAAATGTAAGTGCGTTTTCGTTGCTCAGTTTGAGTCCGAATTCGGCGCCCGCGAAGGCCTCGCTCTCGTTTAGATAGAGGTCATAAGTGAAGCTGTTCTGTCCCTGATTCAAGACGACGGACGCGGTATCGGCCGCGCTTGCATGAGAGGCAAATACGATCACTGCTATCAAACTAACGACTATTATAAGTGCGGGACGCCTACATGAAGCTTTCGGCCTGCGCCTGTGTAAAATAAAGTCTTTCATCTGTTCATCCTTCTATTATCCGTCTTTAGGGGGGATTAGAGGCGACGGACGACGGGCAGCGGACGTCGTATTCTCAACCGCCGTCCGTCGTCTTCTGTCACTCTGAACCTCGCTCGCCTGTCCGCCGCCCTGCTCTCCGGCTATACGCTGTAATTGATATACACAGTGATAATGTCTCCCAAATCAACGTAGCCGTCCTCATTGACGTCCGCCTGACTTGGTTTATAGCCGTAGCGATCCGTCACATTCCAGTCACTGTCAGACGACTCCGCTCGATAATACATCAGCACCAGGTTGAGGTCTAGCTGATCAACAATGCTGTCATGGTTGATATCGCCCAGCGCATACCTTTGAGTGATCTCATTGGCCGCGCCTGATGGGTCTAGAATGCTGTTTACAAGGGCAGGATTCCCATACTCGCTGACACTCACATTGAGCAAGGTGAGTTCCGCAGCGCCCAAGTCTCCCGCGACGCCGCGCAGCCTGAAGATATCCTGACTCTCAACAGAAGTAAAGCCGCTTTCCTCACCCGCAGGCGCCAGATAAATCAGCGTGACCTTGCCTTTCTGCTTGCCGTCGCCCAGAGACGTCCATACGACAGCGCTTCCCGAACCGCCGTCAATGGCGGTGAAACCGTTGAGGGCTTCCGTCGTAATGCCCCCCGTCAATGCCGAATCATCAAGGGTGAATTCAAGCGCGACACTTAACGCCCTGTGAGCGCCCTTCAAGGATATGGTGAATTCCACATTGTCGCCGATATGACTGGGTGAATCCGTCCTGACACCCACTGTTGTTTCCGAGGCTCGCACGCCGATAGTATCGCCAAAGGCTATGTTCCCCGCGAAATCGCTCACCGCTGCGCGGAATTCATAAACATCGCCTTCCGAAAGTCCTTCGACCGCCGCGGAAGCCCCCGATGCATAATCCTTCCATTCACCGTCGCCGCCCTTGATCTGCCACCGGTAATCGGCAATCCCGCTGAGTTCGTCGTGAGCCAGCGCAGTAAGACGTATGCCGCCGGCGCCGTCATTAACTGCTCCGGATTCGTCTATCACAGGGGCAGTCAGGTCGATATAATAAGGTCCGTAGCTGCCCTGATAGCTCTCGCCATAGGAATTTTCCACATACCAGTGAATATAATTCTCACCTTCAGACGTGAGGCCGACAGTGCCGTCCAAGCCCTGCCAAGCAGTGTCGCCTACGCTGTAAGCCGCTTCCTTGGCCGTCGAATTCAGTTTGAACAGTTGTTTGACCGTGGCAGCGTCAGAACCCGTAATGTCGGACGCCGAAACATCCAGATCCACATACAGGGCTTCCTTTGTCCAACCGTTTTCGGTGATACTCGCAGCGGCATATGGACGCGCCGCGTCGGTAACGCCTGATGAACCGAGGAATATAGCCTGCCCTATCAATGGCCAGTAGAATCTTGTATTGATGCGGAAAAACGTGTCCGTATCGAACAGGGTGACAGGCACATCCTTGTTTGCGCCGGCTAGGCCGTAAATCGCGGACACTTTACCGTCCAAAAGACTGTGATCATAACCGCTCTCCGTGCTGGGCGCATTTCTCCACCATCCGCCCACGAAATTATCATCACCCTCTTTTATGGTGATCAGCTTCTTCGTTCCATCGGGTATGCTGCCGAAGAAGCCGCTGGATATCAGGTAGACCGCCTCTTGATCCGCAAATGCGGATGATATGGGACTCGTAGGCAAGATCGCCGCCTTGAATGTAGCCTCCGCGCTGCCCGGACTGCTGCTTCTGGCGCCGAGCGTGAAGTTCGTGAGATTAGCGGCGCTTGTAATGCCGTTAGGTCTTATGCCGATGTAGGGGATGCCCCTGGCGATCACCGCGCTATCCAACGTCGAGCTGAGATTCACATTATAATTCACAACCACGTTATAGTCCGGAAGGAGTTCTGAGTTCAGATTCGTCGAAAGTGAATAGTCTTCTTCATCGAACTCCAAATAGGGCAGCAGCAATTTAAATGGGGTTACATTGCTGCCCTGGGGATATGAGTATGTCAGCGGGGAGCCGATAGCCGCTATCCTGGGTTTTACGACCGGCGTTGAAACAGCTGCTAAGCCGTCCGCGCCTGCGGCGAAGCTTTCGGTAAGCGCTGTCAGACCGTCTTGCACTGAGGCCACATCAACCCTCTTCGCGATGAAATCGCCGAACTTGCCGTCAGGTGTATACGAAGTCACAATGTGGACGGGCTTATCGCCCTTTAATAGCCTGTTTACCAGTCTTATCACGTCCACACTGCCGCTCTTTATGACCACATATTCAGAACCGCTTGCCGCTGCCGCGTCAGGACGCGTGATATTCGTGAGAACATCGTCAGCATCGTCAAAGAGTCCGGCGCTCCATACGGGCGTCGCTTTGAATCCCCTCAGTGTCGGGAGATCCACCGTCGTTTCGGCATAGGTATCGGTGAAATACGAGGATTTGTAGCCGTTAGACAGGGCGGCTTGCACGAAGTTCCGTGAATATTGTCGGAGATCGATCACATAAGTTCCAGTAGGATATGTGATATCATCCGCCGTGACAGTCTTCGTCGTACGCTTGAATTTAACGCCGTTCCTCTCAAGCTGTTCCAGCGCCTCATACGCCTCGGGGACATTGTATTGATTGACCCCGTCAACGGGAATCACGAAGTAATCAGGGAAGAATTTGCGTTCCGCCCCGCTCGCGTCGGTCGTCCTGGGTCTTCCCACGAGTTCATTGTTCTTGAATGGATTGACAATGTAAGAATCCACCTTCTCTTTAAGGTCTTCATTGTTCAGGGCGCGCCGTGCGAATTCGAGCTTGTTCAGATAAAGCGCGTCTCTGTCGACCAGGCAGTTATATATGAGGGATTTTGTGGCGGTGGCGACCGCGTCGACCGCATCCTCATTGGCATAGGGGATCTCTATAGTCCTGCCGAGCGAACCGATCAGATATGAATAGAAGTAGGAAGCGCCTCTGCCGCCGTCGTCCCATCCGTCCACCCAGTAGTCATATGGTACGGTGAAGCTGGCCAGCGGCGTACTCCCGAGTATGGCATTGCCCATGGTGTGAGCGTGCTCAACCGCCTTGGGGTAAAGCAGGTCATGCTCGAAATATGGGGAGTGCGGGCCGGTTCCCGGCATTATCAGCATGGAGGATGTGTAGCCGTGATACTCGTTGAATTCAAGGGGGTTCCATTTGCGCATGTCGGATGTCAGCGCCACAGATTCGACTGTGCGCTGCGCCACCGACTGGCGGTTGTGGTCAAGACCGTACTCATTGCCGCGAAGCACCAATTCACGTCCGTCCGTGTTGGATGTAATGGTAATGACGATGATGAACTTGTCCAGGGCATCGTCCACCTTATATGAATAAGACGTGATGCCGCTGCCGTCCTTTGTCGTGGCGTAGCCGTTGGTATTGCCGCTGGGACCGGTTTCAACCACCTCGTCAACGGACTTGAAGTCGAGGGTGTCGTCGTAGATGAACGACTTTATTATCTTGATATTCCCGTCAATCCCCGGGACTTCGTCAGCGTGAATGACGTTGAAGTAAATAGGAATTTTCTGGTCTCCGCCGGGAATCGCCTTCGCAAGAGCCTCGGGGTCATTTTCGATTTGCGGTTTTGTGACGTTCAGGTATTCATCCACCGCCGACTTGGATTCCGCGATGACGACATTCCAGATGTCATTGCCGCGCAGGGATTTCGCCAGCGATTGCACGCCGACATAGCGGTTGTTGATCAGACCGTCGCCGTTGTCGGACTGTGCCTTGAGATCCCGCACGAACTGATCGATCTCAGGCCATGTATTGAAGGAATCATATAGCGAGAGTCTTAGATCGCGGGCGCCAAGCTGCACCTCTGCGGGATTGTTGCCGGCTTCCTCATCCGCGTCAAAGCGAGCCTCAAGTTCGTATGCGCCTACCAAGGTATCGATCAGCTGAGGATGGTATGAATTGGTATTCCCTTGTGTCACATTGGGATAATTAGGATATGGTATGTTGTTTCTTACATTGGTCGTGGCCGAAAAAGCGTACAAGGGCGTATCGAACCGGATTTCCGCCGTCAGTTTGTAATCGTCGCCGGATTTCAACAGATTCGTATTGAGCAGGGTGATGAATGGCGCCCCTGTGAACGCGCCGTTGACGCCGGAAGACGCCGCTTTTTTCCAGTCGGCGAAGGGCTTGCCTCCGTATGTCCACTTTACATTGGCCAGCAGATTGGTGTAGGATATCAGATCATCTCCCGGAATCAGCGTATTACCCTCGCCATCCGTGGACGGGAGTATGGCGCTCACCTTGAAGATTCGCGGATCGGTTATAGACGCGATTCTCTCGCTCGTATAGTATTTACCGTCCGATTCTGTGACTTTATCGGGGCGGTACAAGGCCTGCACAGCGCCGCCGTTGATCACCTCTACAGAATCAATGCTGAGTGTTTCTGCGGCCAGGGGGCTGAAGTCCGCTGCGAGCGGGCTTAAAGATGCCAAAGCAGGCGACTGAGATGAAGCGCTTTTAACCGCGCCAAAGGGGTGAACAGTCTCGGCCGCAATGAGATTTTCACCGTCGTAGGCCTCATCAGCGATAGCGGCGCCGTCTTCGTCGTTCGTGATGGCGGTTCCGTCGCCATAATAGGCTTCATCAGCGATAGCGGCGTCGTTCGCGTCTTCGGGCACGGCCGCTTCCTCAAAATCATAGACCTCGCTGTATACTGTGATCCATTCCTGCGAATCGTCCGCGTCCGCGTCCGTGACAGCGTCTGCGGCAACGATGGCATCCGCATCGTCTGCAGCGGCATCCGTATCTGCAGCAGCGGCATCCGTACCGCCGACAACTCCCGTTACGCCTCCCGCGCCGAGAACCTGTCCGCCGGGCAGCGGCAGCAAAGTTACCGCCGCCGCGAGGAAGATCGCCAATATAACTACATGTAATTTTTTCTTTTGTTTATACGATGTTTTTTTATACACTTTAATGTCCTCCTACATTCATTATTGGTTAGATTGGAAATTCGGAGGAACCGCGCTTCTTGACTTTCGTAAGCTATTCATGATATTATAAAGCTGGTTCCTGTATTTTTCATATGGAATCCTTTCGCAGAGAGGGTGCAAAGATATTGTGTGCAACATTCGCTTTGTACCCTTTTTGTTTTTTCAGGCAACCTCCGGAAACCCTCGTCACGCTCCCGGACGGTCTTTTTTTCGCCGGATAGCATAATCCAGGTCAGAGGTTGCCTCTGACACTCTTTCATGTGCCCCACCTCCTTTCCTCTATTGCCGCTGCAGCAGCGGCGGCTACAGCTCGCCGCCTTCCACTACAAGGTCTTCCGGATCCACCACATCACCGTAGACGGGCGCCAGCGCCTCATCATAGGCTTTATGTATGAAGCGTTCCTGCCCGAGAATCCTGAGTTCCTCATTCAGCCACTCAAGAAGCTCTGTATTTCCCTTGCGAACGGCCGGTGCGATAGTATCCTGGTTCCCCAGCGAACCTACTCCGACAGTGTATCCGGGATTCTGATTCGCCCACGCGAAAAGGAATGTGTTGTCCTGTGCTAATCCTGCGCCTCTTCCGTCTGTCAGTGCTTGGAACGCTTCTGAGATTTCATCATATTTCAGAAGTTCTATATCCGGATACGTATCAGTAAAATATGTTTCGGCAGTGGTTCCCTTAATGACGATCAACTGCTTGCCTTCCAGGTCGGAGACGTCGTTTATCGGACTGCTTTCGGGGGACACAACACCAAGGGCGACTTTCATATAGGGCAGGGCGAAATCGACGCGCTCAGCCCGTTCGGGTGTTACGGTGAAATTGGCGAATACCAGATCGACCTTATCGGATTCCAGATAGTCTACGCGGTTTGCGGGTTCCACAAGCACCCATTCCACGGCGCTTTCATCGCCGAGCAGGTCTTTGACGACGCGTTTGGCGATGACAATGTCGAAACCTACATTGGCGCCGCTTTCGTCCAGATAGCCGAAGGGCGGTTTATCCGCGAATACAGCGACCCTGAGCTTGCCATTGTCTTTGATCTGTGCGATAGCTCCGTCGTCTTGTACCGCCTCCGCGTTCACGCCGGCGTCTCCGCCTTCTGGGTCGGCGTCGGAATTCGCTGTGGGACTGCCGCATCCCGACAGAACCGTCATCAGCAGCACAAAGGCCGATAATAAGGCCAGCAATCTGAGTTTCCTTCTTATTAATGTGATTGTCATAATTTTCCTCCTTAAAAAATCAATCAAAATAAAATGTATTGAGAAATCGTTTTGCTCTTTCTGTCCGCGGTGATTTGAAGAACTCTCTAGCCTCGCTTTCTTCGGTTATTACACCTTCGTCCATAAAGATAACACGATCTGCCGCCGCTTTCGCGAATTCCATTTCATGGGTCACGATCAACATGGTCATGCCCTGACGCGCCAGTCCCAGCATTACATCAAGCACCTCTCTGACCATCTCGGGATCCAGAGACGCCGTAACCTCATCGAAAAGCATGAGTTCGGGATTCATGCACAATGCGCGGACAATGGCGATTCTCTGCTTTTGTCCGCCGGACAGCTGCCTTGGAAAATCCTTTTGCCTGTCGGACAGCCCGACCCTTTCGAGCAGTTCCAATGCCTGCTCACGAACCTCAGCCGCCGGTCTTTTCTGCACCTGCACCGGTCCGAGCATCACATTATCCATTACCGTCATATGCGGAAACAGGTCATAGCTCTGAAACACCATACCGATCTTCTGCCTGGCAAGCGTCCATTTGAGTCCGCCGTCCCCTAAAATTTTCCCGCCGAAGCGGACGACTCCCTCTTGATGCGTCTCCAAGCCGTTTATACATTTGAGCAAGGTGGTCTTCCCGCATCCCGAAGGCCCTATAACCACAGCAACCTCACCCCTGTGGATTGTCAGATCCACCCCATTTAATACCGGCTTTCCGTCATAGACCTTCTTTAAGCCTTCGATTTCCAAAATTCGTTCTGTCTGAATCTTCATATAGCCGCTCCGAGACACCGTGTCAACACTCCCATTTGGCTTCCAATCTCTTGGAGAACTTGGAAATGGGATAGCACAAAATGAAATAAATTATAAAAATAAACGCGTAAATCCAAAATGAGGCCATCGGATTTTTCATCATATTGAACTCAATGATCTGTTTGCCTACCCGCAATATTTCCGTAACGCCCACAAATACGACAAGTGATGTGGTTTTGATCATCCTGGTTACCAGATTGATTGCGGCGGGGACGAAGCGCCTGACCGCCTGCGGAATTATCACATGCCGGTAGACCTGAATCCTTCTAAGCCCTAAAGCCTCTGCGGATTGGCGTTGATGGATGGGGATGGACTGTACCGCGCCCCTCACTATGTCCCCCATTTCAGCCGTGCCCCACATGGAAAATACGATGACGGATACAAGCAATCCATCCAGATCACTGCCGAATGCCAGAGCGCTCCCGAAGAAGAGCAGGAATAGCCATACCAATATCGGTATTATACGGAAGGCTTCCAAATACAATCGGCAAAGTCCGTAAACAGCTCTGTTTTTGGTCGTCATTATGAGACCATATACGACGCCGAGGAATATGCTGATCATGACTGAAATCAGCGCGATTTCCAATGTTACACCAAGCCCTTGCATTAGGCGTCTCATATTGTTCAGAGAAAGAAGGACGTCAAAGCCCGAATTCTGCATATCTGAGCCTCCTCTCTATAAACAGGAAAAGGAAGGATACCGGAAGCAGCAGGAGCAGATAGCAGATTACCAGTATAGTCAACGTTTCAACTGTATTATAGTACATGCCTATTAACTCCTTTGTGAGCGACATGAGATCCTGTATGGCGATGATACTCATAACCGAGGTTTCTTTTATCAGAAATATGCAATTTGCACCGAGGGCGGGCACGGCTACGGAGAGGGCTTGCGGGAATATGACAAAGCGCGTCATCTGAAAGCTGTTAAGCCCTATACTCAAGCCGGATTCAAGCTGCGCCTTACTGACTGATTCCAGTCCGCTGCGAAAGGCTTCAGCCATATAGCCGCCGCCGAGGAATGTCAATCCTATGATGGCACAGGCATGACTGGAGATCAATATGCCGAGCTTAGGGATCCCGTAATACAGAAAGAACAACTGTATCAGCAAGGGGGTATTTCGTGACAGCTCAATATATCCGCGCACTATCGCGCCCACCACTCTCACTCTAAAATAGAGCACAAGGCTGCAGGAGACACCCAGCAGCACGGAGAGCAGTATGCCAAAGGCGGCGAGTCTGATGGTCAGCAGCGTCGCCATGCCGTAATTCGGAAGGAATTTAATTATGAAGTCCCAGTTAAAAGCCATGTTGTTACCTCTACAGTGTCTGATCCAAATCCAAATAAGGCGGGCTGAAGTTCAGTGTGTCCGGATATTTAATCCCGGCGCCGGTATTCAGCAT
>JAISED010000036.1 GCA_031264295.1 Eubacteriales Family XIII. Incertae Sedis bacterium
GGCACACTCGACGAAATTTTAGAGAAGAAAGAAGGGATTTCAGTGGCGTATGAAATGTTGACATCAATAAGCGCCGACGAGAATGAACGCGCGCGTTTCCACTCGCGCCGCATGTGGCATCTGGACAGGGAGCACGAAATGGCGGTGCGGCGTGAGCGTGATGAAAAAGAAAGGCTTCATGAGGAAAAAGTGGAGCAGGCAGAGGCTCAATTTGAAGAATCTCTTGCAGAGAAGGACAGAATGCTCGCAGACGCGCAAGCTACCATCACTGAATTACGCGCTAAACTCGGCGAACAGGTGTAACTGCCGGAGTACATTTACAAAAACAGCATCAGTTTAAGTGAGGTGAACCAAGATGTATGACAGCGTAGACGTTGCCAAAGCCGCGATCCGTCTCTCCATTACCGGGAGCAGGCAGGCGGAGGAACATTTGATCGAGGCTTTTCTTGAAAAGGATATTCATTGCGCCGCTGTAGATATCGGAGGCGATGTGCTTAACTCGATTCACGTAATCATAGAAAGGGCTATTATAGCGTCAAGAAAGAACGGCGTAACGAAGGAGAATCATGTGCAGGACGGCGCTATCGCCGGAGCGACCCGAGAGGCGCTTATGCAGATAATTCAAAAAGCCAGCGGGCTTAACGGCGGCGGCAAGATCGCTGTGTGCAGACATAAGGAGCATCTCAGCGTATGTATCTTTATGAGCATAGGTTTGCTCTATCTCAATGAGGTTGTAATAGGACTGGGACATCGCTCCCTTCCCGCTGAGTAAAACTGAGTAAAACTGAGTAAAACCAATAAATAAATTTATCGCAGAAACGATTGACATGATATGGTATATATGGTAATATATTGCTATGAGAAGACCATTATGTTTCGTTTTTTTATTTTTTGCGCTGGGCATAGCGCTGGAATATATATTGAGGCCGCCGATATTCGTGTATGCCGTGTTCGGTATATTCGCCGCCGTGCTTTTTGGCAGCGAGCTTTATCAGCGGAGGGTGTGCGGGGTATGTTCATGTCAGGCTCTTAGGATGCTTTCGCTTTTTATTGCGGTGAGCCTTGTCGGGGGACTTTATTGCGGCAAGGAACTGGACAGGAGCGATCCATTAACACTCAGAAACGGTGAGGTAGTCTGTGTTAAGGGCATGGTGACTTCGATACAGTCAGGCGACTATTATAAGTTGACTGTAAAAATCGACGGCAGGGATCCGGGGGATGGATACGGCGGGAGCAATGTGCTTGTGCGTGTCTATAAGGGCGATCTTGACGCCAAAATGCTTACAGGGGCGAAAGTTACCATAAATGGTGAAGTGTCATTGCCGACGGCTCAGAGGAATCCGGGCTGCTTCGACTACAGGGCTTATTTGAGGACGATCAGAGTATGGGTTGTTCTATCCTGCGACAGTAATAATATTATTGTTAACGAAAGCAATGCCTACTCATTGAGCGGTATTTTTCTTAATAAGCTTGCATTATTGAAATATAGCTTGTTAGAACGAGTAAGCGCCGCTGCGGACGATGATACGGCGGCGATGTTGGCGGGCATGTTGTTCGGCGACAAAAGCGGCTTGGATGAGGATGTTTATGAATCATTTCAGAAGAACGGCACTGCGCATATACTCAGCGTCAGCGGGATACATGTCGCCATAGTATATGCCTTCATAATGAAACTTTTAGGCGGGCGGAAAGGACCGTCTACCGCCGCGGTTTCGGCTGTGGGCTTATTTATCTATGCGGCGCTTGCGCAGTTCGCGCCATCAGTTATAAGAGCCTCGCTTATGATACTCACACATATCGCCGCCATGCTGCTGAGACGGCGCTATGATCTGCTGACAGGCGCTTGTGCTTCAGCTGGGGTGATGCTGCTTGCGAATCCGCTTCAACTGTTTAATATGGGATTCCAACTATCATTTCTCGCGATCTTCGCTATGGCTTTTGCGATACCTTTTCTAGATAGGTATCTTGTTCCGCTTAAATCCAGCCGCATAAAGCTCAGACGCGGTAAACAGGAGATGAGTTTTGATACACTTAAAGAAGGCGGCGTACAAGAGATCATCAGGAAGCTTCTGCGCGGAATCCTCCCGCTTGTTGTGATTCAAGGCGGCATGGCGCCGTATACGGCCTATGCTTTTAATTATTTCTCCGCAGCGGCGTTTTTTATTAATATTCCGGTTATTGCGCTTGCGGGTTTGATCATACCCATCGGAACGGTGCTGATGCTTCTTATGCGTATCAACGACACGCTATTCGATCTGGGAGCTTCCGCTGTAGAAAATTTAACATGGGTAATGACTGTCTTAAATGATGCGGGATATAGGCTGGCATGGGGGCATACGGCAGTCGTAAGCCCTCCGGAAACATGGCTCTTGCTATACTATATGCTCTTCTTCATAGTGTCGTCGGAGAGTTTCAGGATAATATGGCAGCGTAAAAACAAGAAATATATTTCAGTTACGGCGGCAATATTGGTATGCGGACTTTTTCTGGCGTGGTGCGCGCCGGGTTCGGGATGGGATAAGAGTTCTCTGGTGTTCGTAGATGTAGGGCAGGGGGATTGTTTGCATATCAGAACCCCTGACGGAAAGAATATACTCATCGACAGCGGAGGCAGCGCGACATATTCCGTCGGCGAAAAGCTCTTGTTGCCGTATTTGTTGAAAAACGGCGTCAGCAAACTGGATCTTGTGCTGATCACCCATCTGCATACAGATCATTTTCAGGGTGTCGTCGAGTTGTCGCAATATATGAAAATAGATAAATTGGCTCTATATGAGGGAAACTGTTTACTTGAAGATGAAATTTCAGCCAAACTTGCGATGAGCAGTGAAAAACTGATGTATGTATACGCGGGGGAACGTCTTATTCTGAGTGACGGCGTCTATACGGATATACTGTTTCCGGAAAGGTGTTCGAAAGAGGAATATGAACGCGTGATATTGACCGAGGAAGATGAGAATAAGAGCAGCTTGCTTATGAAATTGAATTATCATGGGATTTCTGTATTGATGACCGGTGATCTAGGCTTCGAGGGTGAGGACGCCTTGCTTGCGGCGTATGCGGGTGATGAGGACTTTCTCCGTGCTTCTATTCTTAAAGTTGGACATCACGGCAGCAGATATTCGACAGGAAATATATTCCTGGAGACAATATCTCCGATTGTAGCTGTATTTCAGGTTGGAAAAAACACCTTCGGTCATCCACATCCTACGGTACTCGAAAAGATGAAGAGCGCAGGGGTTGAAATATATAGAAATGACATTTCAGGCGCAATTATGTTTATCATAGATGAGGGCGGAGGTTGCGTGATCAGAACGATGCTTGATTAAGATGAATTTCAACTTAATGCAAGTATAAATTTTTAAATATGCACATAAAATTTGTGAAAAAAACGAATTGACAAGAGATCTATTTCTAGAATTTTCTTCAAATCACTTTACGAAACTCAGTCATTATAGTATAATAACGAATTATAGGGAGAGAATCTAAAATCGAAAGGTGATTGGCTCATTTCGCTTGAAACTTGATATTTTCACGAATATCATTAAGAAAATTAAATCCAGGCAAAAACACTTGGCGCATTGTAAATTGGATTAGTTTTGTCGAATTTAGGTATAATCTATTAGTGTATATGACGCGGAGTACAAAGATGGGATATGAGTATTTTGAATTAACCGAACCCCAAAAATCGATATGGAATATGACTTTAATTTCGGAAAAGTTGAATGACACAATAACCAGTGATGTGTTTTTCGAAGGTGAGGTAGATCTAAGTTGCGCGCAAACCGCAATCAACTGTCTGTATAAATCGAATCAGTCCTTACGGACTGGTTTTATTGAAATTGATGGGAGTCCACATCAGTATTTTCATGATAATGATTCTTTTAAACCTGGAGCATTACGCGTGCTTGACTTTTCATGCGCGGAGGAATACGTCGCGTGGGCCTCTGAATACGCGCGAGCGGAACTGAAAGGCAAGCTTAGTGAAATAAGTCTTGTATCCCTAAAAGACAGGTACGGGTTCATCACTAAATTCAGCCACTTAATCTGTGACGGGACAAGTATAATCATGATACTCGCGGATATAGCGCATTATTATGAAAATGCTGTCTCGGGGGCGCTTATTGAGCACGATGAGCGCAAATATCAGTCTTTCATAGAGCGTGAGAAGTCTTATTATGGTGGAAGCGGGGGATATCTGCGGGATAAGGAGTTTTGGCGGAAACGGCTTATTGAAACGGATAGAGTGACCCAAATATCCACCTGCGCCGACATTTCTTTCTCGGCCAAGCGGCTGTCCATCGATATGGATGATGAACTTGAAGAAAAGCTGGGGCAGTATTGCGCGGAGACGGGGATTTCAAAGTTTGCGGTATTATTTACATGTTACGCGAAATGTGTAGCTGCCCATTCACAAAACAGCTCAGTGAACGTGCTCTGCGCTGTGGCCAACAGATGGGGCGCGGATGAAAAATTGATTCCCGGCATGTTTGTCAATACAGTTCCTGTATTTTTCAATACCGAAGGCGATGCGAACGAAACTGTCGCCGATTGGCTGAGAAGGAGCAGCCGCGATACATTTAATACGCTCAAACGGTATCGATACAGTTATAATCGCATATTGCAGGATTATTGTGATATTCATAAAACGGATACCTTATTAACGGATGTTTCGTTCAGTTATCAAGATTTTGATGAGTTTGATTATCAAAAGTATATCAGTAAACCATTCACGACCTGTTGGCATTTCTCTGCCTCTCAGACGGAGAGTCTGATTTTACACGCAAGGAAGGATCCACGCGAGTCCTTTAAACTTCATTTTGATTATCGGGAGGATAAGCTGAGCGAATGGGAAATCTCGGCTTTCAGTAAGCATTTCATCACCTTACTTGCGTCTGTGCTGGAAAACGGACAGTCCGGCATGACTGACCTTGAAATGGTCAATATCAATGAGAGGCGGCTCATACTTGGTGAGTTTAACGATACAGATGCGTATTATGATGAATCCAAGACCCTTGTAGATCTATTTGAAGAGCAAGCGGAGAGGACGCCTTATAATATTGCATTAAAATACAAAGACGAGAGCATGAGTTACGATGCGCTTAATAAGAGAGCCAACCGCCTCGCGCGGCGGCTTAGAATGCTCGGTGTAAAACCCGACGACAGGGTGGCGCTTATCTCAGAGCGCGGCATGGAGATGATAGTAGGCCTACTGGGGATTCTCAAGGCAGGCGGAGCGTATGTACCTATAGATCCGGGACATCCCGGCGAGCGTATCAGATATATGTTAAACGATAGTATGCCCAAGGCCGTGCTCGTGCACGGCTTTTGTACAGGCGACATGGGACTTCCTCGGATATTCGGTGCGGATATCCCCCTCGTCGACCTTGACGATGAAGAGAACTATGCGGAGTATGAAGGCAATCCTCCGCGTGTAAACCGCCCTGAGGATCTGGCTTACATCATCTATACTTCGGGAACTACGGGCAAGCCTAAAGGTGTTATGATAGAGCACAGTGGTGTGGTGAATTTCAAGAAATACTTTGAAAACAATCAGAAGACGGATGAGACCGACACTGTCCTTCAGTTCGCGAATATAGCCTTTGACGCGCATGTCTCTGAACTGCTGCTCAGTATATTCGCCGGAGCGAAACTGCTGATATGCGATATAGACGAGATGACGGACGTAAAGAGATTCAAGGAGATATATGAATCCGAAGGCGTCAGTGTAATGCTGCTGCCGCCTCATTTTCTCAACCGGCTCGAAGGGGTGAATCCGAGAATAATCATATCTGCGGGTTCTGAGGCTATCGCGGAAAGCGTCATGGCGCGCAGTGAGAATACGCATTACTCCAACGATTACGGTCCAACGGAGGCAACGGTATGCGCCGCTCACTGGGCATACACGTATGGAGACGACATACCAAAGTCAGTACCTATAGGAAGGCCTATAGAAAACAAGAAGTTATATATCCTTGACGGAATGAAGCTCTGCGGAATAGGCGTACCCGGCGAGCTTTGCATCGCAGGAGCAGGTCTCGCCAGAGGCTATATGAACCAGCCTGAGCTTACAGCCGAGAAATTCATAGAAAACCCCTACGGGGAAGGCAGGCTCTACAGAAGCGGGGATCTGGCAAGGTGGCTGCCCGACGGAAATATAGAATATCTGGGGCGCATAGACGAACAGGTCAAGATCAGGGGCTTTCGCATCGAGCTTGGGGAGATAGAGAGCGTGCTTCGCAGGCAGGACGGTGTGAAAGACGCCGCTGTTGTTGTAAAAGAAGACGCAGGAGATAAATATATCTGTGCTTATGTTGTGCCGTCGGTCATCACAGATTCTTGCGCGGAGGCCATTCCAGGCGCAGGAGCGGGACATGACGCCGGCAGTGTACAGCGCCCGGCTGCCTTGTCGGCCGCCGACCTCTCGGATCTGCGCGAGGCGCTCAGGGCCAAACTGCCGGACTATATGATACCTTCATACATAACAATGATACCAAGTCTTCCGCTCACGAGGAACGGAAAGCTGGATAGACGCGCCCTGCCTGAACCCACGGCTATGTCGGATAAGGCATACGCAGCTCCTGTAACGGAAAATGAGAAAATAATAGTTAGTGTCTTTGAAGAAATACTCGGTAAATCTCCTATAGGAACAGACGACAGCTTTTTCGAAACCGGAGGGCATTCATTACGCGCTGCGATGGCTGTAAATGCAATAGAAGAACGCACAGGGGTAAGAATACCCCTGCGAGACGTTTTCACCTATCCTACAGCACGGCAATTGGCTAAAGAAATCGAAAAGGCCGGCAAAGGCGTATACCTCTCTATACCTAAAGCAGAGATAAAATCATACTATCCCATGTCGTCAGCCCAAAAGAGACTCTTTGTAATAGATCAGATAGAGGGCGGCGGCATCACATATAATATGCCCGCCTTGATCGAGACAGACGACATAGACATAAAAAGACTTGAAGCGGCTGTAGATAAACTTGTAAGGAGACATGAACCCCTTAGAACAAGCTTCTGCATGATGGAAGGGGAGGCAGTACAGGTCATAGGCGATGAAGAAGATATAAAGCTGGAAATAGAATACAGTGAATATGGCGGCTACGAAAGCAGACATGAGGGCAATTACAAAGACGAGGCGCGAGACGCGTCACACGTATCGGGGTCTATTGAACAAAGCGTACGCGGCTTTGTGCGAAGCTTTGATCTCGGCAAAGCCCCTCTGATGCGGGTGAAAGCCATAAAGCGCCGTAATTGTGAAAAGAGCCTTATTCTGTTCGATATGCATCACATAATATCGGACGGTATGACTATGAACATCATCATAAATGAGTTTTCTAAGCTTTACAAGGGCGATGAGCTTGAACCGCTGAAGGTGCAATACAAGGATTACAGTGAATGGATGCAGAAGAGGGATATATCCAGCCAGGAGGCATACTGGAAACAGGTATTCGCGGAGGAAGCTCCTGTTCTAAATCTGCCGATTGACTATCCGCGTCCTAAGCTGCAAAGCAGTAAAGGTAAGAGGCTCGGCTATACCCTTGGAAAAGAGCAAAGAGAAGGGATAGAGAAGATAAATAAAACGGCGGGAACGACAAGCTATATGTCGCTTTTGGCGGCGTTCATGATCCTGCTCGGTAAATACAGCCGTCAAGACGACATAGTTGTGGGCAGTCCTGTATCGGGAAGGACACATAAGGATACGCAGACCATGGCGGGCATGTTCGTAAACACCTTAGCCATGAGAGGAAGACCCGAAAGCCATAAGACATACAAAGGATTCTTGGATGAAATAAAAGAAGTTTCCATAAATGCCTACGAGAATCAGGAATACCCATTTGAGGAACTGGTAGAGGACGTCGTAACAAAGCGCGATCTATCCAGAAACCCATTATTCGATGTAATGTTCATCATGCAGAACAATGAAGAAGCCGCGTTAAGTATGGGAGGGACAGAGCTAAAGCCTAGAGCCATAGAATTAAATGAGTCAAAATTTGAGATAAGCCTGGAGATTAGCGAAAGTGACGGCGGCTACCATATAGAAGTTGAGTATTGCAGCGATCTATTCAGTGAAGGCTCAATAGAACGGATGATGAGGCATTATGAAAGACTGATAGATTCGATAATAGAAAATCCGGGGCTCAAGATAGCGGAACTTGAGACAGCGAGTGAAGATGAGAGAACTAAAATACTCGGTGAATTCAATGATACAAATGCGGGGTATGAAAAAGATAAGACGCTTGCAGTGCTATTCGAAGAGCAGGCCATGAGAACGCCCGGGAATATTGCGTTAAAATATAAAGAAGAGAGCATGAGCTATGACGAACTCAATAGAAGAGCCAATCGACTTGCTCGGCGTATTAGAGCGTTCGGTATAAAACCCGACGACAGGGTGGCTATTATCTCAGAGCGCGGCATGGAGATGATCGTAGGCATATTAGGCATTATCAAGGCCGGGGGAGCGTATGTACCCATAGATCCGGGATATCCCGGCGAGCGTATCGGATATATGTTAAACGACAGTATGCCCAAGGCCGTGCTCGTGCACGGAGGGGATGGCGGATGGTTTGAGATTATGACTGCCGC
>JAISED010000039.1 GCA_031264295.1 Eubacteriales Family XIII. Incertae Sedis bacterium
ATCCGCGACGCAAAATCTCGGATGCCGGGTTCTTTGACGTATTGGTTTACATGCAGATATAGACGACGGCCGAATGCGTTTTGTGTTTGGCCGTTTTGGGAAAAAAGAAGTACCTTTGCTGAAAACATTATCGCTTTATGATGACAAAACAGGAACATGTTGACCATTGGGTGCGCACTGCCGCCGAAGATTGGATTACCGTAGAAACGCTTTTTGTAACAGGGCGTTACATGCATTGTCTGTTCTGGGCGCATTTGACGCTTGAAAAGCTTGCAAAAGCTCATTGGGTGAAAAATCATGACGATAATATCCCGCCGAAAGTACACAACATTGTGTGGCTGTTGGATGAATCAGGCGTAGATTTGGGGAATGAAATCATGGTTTTTCTTGAGAATTTCAATGACTTTCAATTATCAAGCCGCTATCCTGATTATTTGAATAAAATGTATAAAATCTGCACAAAAGATTTTGCAACTGTCGAAATGGAAAAAGTAAAGGAGATTAGAATATGCTTACTCAAAACGCTGTAATAGAAATTGTTCGTAACTACGCCCGAGAAATTGAAGAGCAGGGCGTAAACCTGCGTACCGTAATACTTTTCGGTTCGTTTGCCAAAGGCAGGCAGCACGAATGGTCGGATATTGACGTGGCTCTGGTTGCCGATGATTTCACCGGCATAGGATTCGTTGATAGAGAGCGATTTCAATATGTCGGCATCAAAAAGCCGTATATCCGTATCGAATCAAAAACCTATCCCACAGACTATTTCCGCAATAGCGACCCGTTTATTGAGGAAATCAAAAAAGATGGGATAGTCGTTTTCAATTCGACGAAACAAGGAAATTCCATATAAAAAAACAGGTTATGGAATCAACAGTATTAAATCCGACGCAGTTATTTCTGTTTCAGATGTTTGCGCGCAACGGGGATGAGGAGCGGTTGAAGGAATTGAAAGAGGTTTGGCTTGAGCATCTTCGCAAGAAAGTGGACGAAGAAGGAAAGCGTCTTTGGGTAGAAAAGAACATGAGCGAAGAGATGATGGATGAGATACTTAATACGCATCTTAGGACGCCTTATAATCCCAATAATAGATGAAAATCGTTCTGGATACAAATTATAATTTTAAAACTGAAAGATTATGGCAACCCCAATTAAACCCACGCCGATTCTTACCGGCGCCGATTCGCGCCGATTTGCGAAAGCGATGGAAAATGTAAAGAAAATCTCGCCCAAGCGGCGGGAGGAGATGGTGAAAGCATACGAATGGTTCAAAAAGTCGGCACGGTTTCCTCTATGACTTCTGTTTTGGATCAAATCGAGATTGTTCGTTTGGATGAGGATACCGAACTTTTTTCTTTCGATTGTGGCGATATGGATTTGAATGATTTTTTGCTCAATGATGCTAAGAACTATTTAAAATCGATGCTCGCAGTTACTTATTTGGTAAAAGTAGAAGATGAAATAGTTGCGTATTTCTGCCTTTCATACGACGGTTTAACACGCACCACGATTCTGACTGAAGAAGAGAAAGCGTTATGGAACAGAGTAGGCCGTAAAATTCCGAACAGCAAAAGGCGTAAAACATACCCTGCGGTAAAAATCGGACGCTTGGCAGTAGCAGAAAAATATGCCGGTTTTGGTATTGGTCGACGTATTATTGACGCTATAGCGGTAATGTACTTGTGTGAGCAACATCACGCTGCATGCCGTTTTGTGACTGTAGATGCTTATCGTTCAGCTTTGTCATTTTACGAAAGGAATGATTTCAGGTACTTGACGACTAAAGACGGGGAGGATGATACCCGTGCCATGTATTTTGATTTGAAGGCGATTTAGGGGAAATGCAGATACTTGTCTTTTTGTTGAGTTCATGCAAATACAAGCTGGCTTGGGTCGTTATGAGCCTCGACGAAATCATAGACGAAGCAGACAACCATTATAAAGAAAAATAAAGCGATAGTATGCTCAAAACAAATGAAATCAAGGAACTGTTCCGCCGGTTTGAAGAAGCGGTTGCCGAATGTAACGGCGTAGAATGTTGGAGTGCACGGGAATTGCAAAAGCTATTGGGATATTCCCTTTGGCAGAACTTTGAAAAAGTGCTTGCCAAAGCCAAGAACGCCTGTGAAAAAGTAGACGAGACGGTGGAAAACCATTTTATTGATGTCAATAAAATGGTCGAAATTGGCTCAGGAGCAAGGAAACAGATAAAAGACACCCTTCTCACGCGCTACGCCTGCTATCTGATTGCGCAAAATGGCGACAGCCAAAAGTCGCAAATCGCCTTTGCCCAAACCTATTTTGCCGTACAAACGCGCCGCTCGGAACTGATAGAACAGCGTTTGCTCGAAACCGAACGGGTGGAAGCCCGCGCCAAGCTGCGCGAAACGGAAAAATTGCTGTCGGGAGTACTCTACGAGCGGGGCGTTGACGACAAAGGCTTTGCCATCATCCGTTCCAAAGGCGACAAGGCACTTTTCCGTCTGGATACGGCACAACTCAAACGCAAATTCGGCGTACCCGACAATCGTCCGGTAGCAGATTTTCTGCCCACCGTGAGCATTAAAGCCAAGGATTTCGCCACGGCAATGACGGCCGAAAACGTTCAGACAAAAGACCTTTCCGGCGTTCCCGCCATCGAAAAAGAACATGTGGAAAACAACCTCGGCGTACGTAAAATCATGATTGAACGCGGACTTGTTCCCGAAAACCTGCCTTCGGCAGAAGACGTTAAAAAAGTGGAGCGGCGACTGGATACCGAAAAGGGGAAAGCCCTAAGCAAAAAAATGCATCCAAACTAACCCCTTCCAACCATTTTTTCATAAAGCGTGTAAGCCCTCCTAAAAAAAGGCATACACGCTTTTTTTTTGCCCTAAACCGGCAAAGACGCAATGCGTCATACCCCTATAAATCAAATTAATAACTAATCATTTCTAAACATTATTCTTATGGTAAAGCAAAAATTTAATTCCGGAGGCACAACGATTGGGGCCTCCCGCACTTTCGCCGCAACGGTCATTTTCGCGGCAATCTGTTTCCTCGCGTCCTTTGCGGCGGTTCCCGCGTATGCGGCGGGGGACTTCACCATTATCGAGGTCGGCACAGAGGGGAGCAAAGACGCAACCACCGACCCGTTGGGTACGGGCTGGACATGGACTGCCGCAACCAACACCCTAACACTGACCAACGCCACGATTGCCTCCGGCGGCATTACAATCAGCGGCGGCGATGCGGGAAAAACGGCAAAAATCGTTATCAGCGGCACGGTGAATGTGACCGGACAAATTTCTTGCGACGGCTTGCTCGTCATTACGGGCGGGAACGGCGATGTGTTGAACGCAACAGAAACCTACAGCAGTTCGCCCGCCATAGCATCAGCCTATGATATTACGATTGAAACCATAACCGTCAACGTGTCCACCACTGGTTCGTACAGTGATTGCATTGTCAGCACGCAGGGCGGTTTCAATATGGCAAGCGGCGTTCTGAACCTGTCCGCCACAGGCACAGGCTCCGGCGGCGTGATTGGTCAGGCAGGAAATACCAACATTTCCGGCACGGCGCAGGTGAGAACAAACCCGTCGGTGACAAGTACTGGACTTCAGGGGGGACCGAACGTCAACATATCCGGCGGCGCGGTCGTGGATATAACAAGTATAGACAACGTCGCTATCAGCGGCGCAAACGTGACAATCGGCGGCGGCACCGTGACGGCGAAAAGCACGAACAGTTATGCTATGCAGAGCAGCAGCACGGGCGTCGTCACCGTAACCGGCGGGACAGTCGTCACAGGCGCCGGTGGAAACAACGGCAATATATACGGCGACCTCACCGTCAGCGGCTCCGGCGCAAACGTTACCGTAAACGGCAATATCACGAACGGCGGCGACCTCACCGTCTCGGACGGCACGGTGAATGTAACCGGCACAGTGAGCGGCGCGACATCAGTGACAGGCGGTACGGTATCAGTCAACGGCACGACAATCCCGCCCACAATCACCACCGAAGCCGACCTCATCTCCGCGCTGCAAAGCGTGACGGTGTCCACCATCACGCTGGGTGGTAATATCACCCTTTCCTCCGTTACCGTCAACATGGGCGCAAGCCACACGATTGAAACGGGCAGCTTTACCCTCACCAGATCCGGCGGCGAAAACTACTCGACCGGCGGGAGACTCGACTTGGAGACATATACATTGACGTTAAAAGGAAATGCCGTTATAGAAAGTGTTCAGGGTATACGTTCCGCGAACGGAACGCTGAACCTCGAAAATGTTACCGCGACGCTTAAAATCGCCAACGGCATATATGCGGGAACGGTTAATGTGAATAGCGGCGCAACCGTCAATTTGGACTCAAACAGGAGCGATGGACTCGCTGGCAGTTTGTTGACGCTGCAAAATAGCACCTATTCGTTAAACGTCAACTCTGGCGGTGTTATAAATATTCTGGACGCCAATGGCGTCGGCATTAATAATTCCAGCAGCGGTACAATCAACATCAACAGCGGCGGCGCTATCAACATTGATGCGATTAGAAATGAGAACTGGGGCGTCATGCAACAAGGCTCTGCGGTATTAAAACTTAATTCCGGCGGTATGCTTAGCGGTATGGCAGGCGGAGCAATTTACCTTGGGAACGGCACAAAGGTCGATGGCATGAACGGCAAATTCATTGACCAAGGTACGACCCTGACAGCGGCAGGCGAAATCACCGTGGGAGCGGCTGACGCACCCATATCCGCAACCGGCTTGTCGGCGGGTTTGTACGTCTGGAACAGCAACGCCTTTGTTAAGGAGGGCGGCGCAACCACCTACACCGCCACGCTGAACATCTACATGGATAATTCTCCGCATTCCAACGACGGCGCAACCTACACCCTCAAACTTGCCGGCGACGAAACAACAACCGTCACTATGACAGGCGCACCCGGCGCGACAAGGACGGCGAACGCCCCCAACGGAACATGGAAAGTTTACACGGGTAGCGACTACACAGGCACTGACATTGTAATCAACGGCGCTTCGAACAGTGTGCAGCTTGACAAATATACGGGCAGTTATGCCGTCACTCCGCAGGGCGCGGCGACGGGCGGCACATTCAGCGCGGCCATCACGGGCATAGGCGGCGGTAATTATAATATTGGTTTCGCTCAACTGGATGCCTCTGTCTTTTATTACAAAGGCGACGCCGTGACTTTCACAGCCACAGGCGAGGGCGCGGACAGCTACACCTACGCTTGGAGCGGAACCCACGGCTTGGTGACAATCGACGGCACGGGCGCGACGTACACAATACCGTCCGTAAGCGGCACGATTAACATTACCTGCACTGTTACAGGGAGCGCCGCGCCGGTCTATGGCATTTCCCTTGACACAAGCGCACACACCTTCCCCGCCGCTACTGCGGGCTACGGAGCGCAAACGCCTTTGAGCGTCACCATGACGAACACGGGCAATCAAGCGACAGGCGAATTGGCCATTGCCCTTTCCGGCGCAAACGATACCGCGTTTGAACTCTCGGCAACATCCATAACCGGCATTACAACCGCAAGCCCAACCGCAAGCCCAACCGCAAGCCCAACCGCAAGCCCAACCGCAAGTTTCACCGTAAAACCCAAAACCGGCCTGACCGCCGGCACATATAACGCCACAGTCACGGTCAGCGGCGGCAACGGCATTACGGCGAACTTCAGCGTGAGCTTTACCGTGAACGCGCAAATTCATACCATAACCTTTGACGCAAACGGCGGTTCCGTCACGCCGGCCACCATGCAGACGGGCGCGGACGGCAAATTGGCAAGTCTGCCCACGCCGGCGCGGAGCGGCTACCGCTTCAACGGTTGGTTCACGGCGGCGAGCGGCGGTACGCAGATCATGACAAGCACAGTATTCACCGCAAACACTACTGTTTATGCCCACTGGACGAACACAGGCAGCGGAAACACTCCCAGTGGTAACGGCGGTTCAAGTACATCGACCACCCCGCCGACCACCCCGCCGACCACCTCGCCGACCACCACACCCGCGCCGCTCGGTTATTCCGTGGAGTTTAATAATCCTTACAGCGACGTGAAATCCTCCGATTGGTTCTACGGCGATGTGGCTTTCGTGGGCGCTCATGGTCTGATGACCGGCACGGCGGCGGACAAATTCAGCCCGAACGCGCAGGCGACGCGCGGCATGATCGTAACCATGCTGTTCAGGCTCGCAGCTCCCGCAAAGGGCGCGAACACAACGGACTTCACAGATGTTCCGCTCGGCAAATACTATTCCGACGCCGCGGCGTGGGCTGCCGAAAATGAAATCGTCGGCGGCATAGGCGGCGGCAGATTCGCCCCGGACGCGAACATCACACGGCAGGACTTGGCGGTTATCCTCACACGCTACGCAGAATACAAAGGCCTTACTCTCGCGGCAATACGTGAATACGCAACCTTCAACGACGATAATGCCGTTTCGGATTATGCGAGAGCGGCGGTAGAAATCTGCTACCGCGCGGGTATTATCTCCGGCAAGCCCGCATCCTCTATTGTGAGCGGCAGCGAACATCAGTTGTCCCCGCAGGGGGGCAACCTCTTTGACCCGAAAGGCGAAGCCACCCGCGCAGAGGTCGCGGCGATGATGCATCGCTTTGTGTTGGCTATGGCGGGAGAGGACGTTCCTCTCTCCGCCGCGCTTGTCTTAGACGGCCATTCGAGCGCCGAAACCGCAATCTTCAAACTTGTCTGATTTTCTGAAATACTTTGACGACCATACAACCGCCTTCCTCGGATTTGCGCCGGTTCGCCGTGCTTCCATCGGCACTCCGCGCTCTTACGAGGATTTTTATGTCAGCTTACCACCGTTAATATATATATCGGCATATTATCGTTTGCCATTATACTTGCAGCGAAATCTTAGGGGATTTATCATAAGAACGCGAAAAATTATTATGAAATTTTATTTTAAAATTCTGCAATCCGTGAGAATAACGATTCTTCAAAAGTAATTGACAAATTCGACTTGCTTGCGGTAAAATGTAACAGTGACAAATAGGAAAAAATGGGGACAGGCGCGCGAATTAAGCGCTTCGGGGCGGGGTTGAGAACTAACCAATTTGGAGGCTGATAATATGAAATTACATATATATTTTGATTATGCGTGTCCTTTTTCTTATATTGGGGTGAGTCAGATGAAATCGGTTCTGAAGTCATTCCCGGAAATTGAGCTTGTGTGGCATCCATTTGAGCTTAGACCAAAACCTACCGACAGAGTTACTGTTGAACCGGATCCGGAAACAGGGGAACTTTGGGACGCAGCGCTTATAAGCGAGGCAGCAAAGGAAGGTTTGGCGCTAAAACAGCCTTTTTCACCGATGCCTTATACAGACCGGGCTTTTCAGGGCATGCATTATGTTGTTTCCCGCGGCGGCGACGTTCAGGCGTATAACGACCGCATATTTAAGGCCGTGTTTGTGGAGGGACGCGATATCGGTGATATTGACGTGCTTGTGGATATTGCAGAGGAACTCGGTCTTGAAGTGTACACGTTTAACAATCTTCTGAGAGACGGGCTGTTTAAGGAGGCGCAGGAAGGCGCGCTGAAGCATGCCTATTTTGGCTCAGAAGTTGAGGAAGTTCCGACCTATAAGATAATGAAACTTCGCATTTCCGGGGCGGTGGGAAGAAGCGCTATGGAAAAGTTCATTCGTGATGGAATGGCAGAGGAAGAAAAGGCGCGGAAAGACATAAAATAATACATTGTAAGCTGTGCGTGGCTGTTTGCCTGAGCTTGTCAACATATGTGAGGTGGTTCTCTATGCCGAAGGAACAGACTTTGTCGCCTTTCTGGGGAGCGTGGGAGATCGAAGGAATAATAGGCGAAGGTAGCTGCGGAAAGATTTACAAGGCTAGACGCGAAGAAGGCGGCGAGGCGAAATATTCGGCCATCAGGCGTGTTTCTATACCTATATATAGCGCCAATAGAAAGAATATCTCGGCTAACGCGAAAGCGGAAGAGATCGCCGAAGCGAAGAAGGCTTGTGCGGAGGCATTGCAGGGGTTTATCACTGAAATAAAATCTTTCGAAAGCATAAGAGAGCATCCGAATGTTGTATTGATTGAAGAATACCGCAGCTTTGAGAGAGTCGGCAATATAGGCTATGACTTGATGATATGCACCGAATTGCTTTACAGCCTGAACAGCGTCCTTCAGACGCGATTCATAAGTCAGGAGGAAGTCGTAAAAATGGGCGTTGATATTTGCGCCCCGCTCGAACTTCTTCATTCAAAGGGAATAATACACGGGAACATAAAGAACACCAAGATATTTGCAGATGGGGAAGGGAATTATAAGCTGGGTCTTTTATGGCGCAGACGATATCCTGAACCTGAAGGGGGGAGTTCGTACGAGGACGTACCGCAGTTTGCGGCGCCTGAATTTTTGACGCGAGGGCAAGAGAATCCCACGGCGGATGTTTATTCTCTGGGGATGGTGCTTTATCGTATTATGAATAAGAATAGAGCGCCGTTTGTCAACTCGGAACGAGATGTCGTGACACATGAAGAAATGGCAGTTTCTTCGCGTAAACGGCTTAAGGGGGAGGCTCTGCCGCCGCCTGTGCTTGCGGACGACGGCCTTGCCGCGATATTGTGCAAGGCTTGTGCATTTAACAGCGAAGATAGATACGCTGATGCGGGAGAGTTTAAAGAGGCACTCAGTTTATATGCGGAGAGAAGCGAACTCAGTAAGATCGGCGAGGGTATACGCATAAATGTTCAAATAGCTGACGCGGAGTGGCAGGAAAAGAAAAGCGAGTATGAGAATGAAAAGATAGAAACGCATAACAGAGGACAGCATAGAAAACGTCGTTTCATCGCGGCGGTTGCGGTCTTTCTGTGCTTGGCTGTTGCAGGGACAATATCGGCCTATAATTGGTTTTCAGATAGCGGAGATGGAGGCTCGCAGGAAGTTCTGCCGGGCTTGTCTAAGGAAACTGCCGAAACGAATGCGGATGGCGTTCAGAGTGGGAGTGGAGTCTCCGGCAGTGATCGAGGCAGCATAGGAGGGGAATCAAGCGGTGTTCGGCGCGGAACAGATGAAGACGCCGATGCAAGCGGTGTTCGGCGTGGAACAGACGAGAACGGGGATGCAAGCGGCATCCGGCGTGGAACAGACGAAGACGCTGAATCGGGAGAGACGAGTGAAGAAGAGACGGAACCGGCTTTTGTAGATAGCTTGGAGCTTGACAGCAACGAGATTAACCTTTTCGTCGGAGAATCCGTACAGCTCACAGCAGAAGTAGATTATGAAGGCGACGGATGGAAACCGGCGATAGTATGGACGTCTAACAACAGAGCAGTGGCATTGGCGGGAAGCTCGGGACTTATTACAGCAGAGGCGCCGGGCAGCGCGGATGTTATGGTTATATGCGGAGATAAAAACGCAATGTGCATTGTCACTGTTGAGGAAAATAAAGGGGGACTTTTAAAACACGAGGCGCGCTGAGATTGTGCGGTAAGGGTTTTATAAGTCCATATAATGAGCCTGCACGGGTTTAAACGCATCTTCAGTTTTGAACAAGGTTGATATATTATATAATAAGGCGGACGGTGGCGACTCACCGCGTTACAGGGCGCTGAACTCTTCGTAGTTGTTACATCTGCGGCGGATGTTCATATGCATAGCGGAACGTCAGAAACCCGGGTCTGGAGGGAAAGATGTTATGTAGCAATTGCGGCTATATTAATGAGAAAAATGCCGGTTATTGTGTTCATTGCGGACAGCGGATGAAACGATGGTCTGCAATAAATGCAAATAACGGTAGGAGAGCGACAGAAACGAGAACGCAGAGAAATAGAACAGGCAAATCGCGAGGGAATAATATGAATGACGGGGGAATAGGGAACGGTAAGAACAACATAAACGGCAAACAAGGTCGTATGATTAACGTGCTATATGCCGTGCTTTCGGCGGCGGCGGTTATCTGCCTTCTCATAGGTTGGGTTAATGTCTCTTACGTGTCAGATAGTTTCGGCGGAGCGAGTTCGTATTCACTCTTGCAAATAGGGACATTTATCGGGCATTTGAACGAATTCGCCGGGATAACTCTTGCGGGCGGTCCAATAGGTTTTCTATTAGTCGTCGCGGCAGGTGTGAATGTGTTCTTCTGGTGTATGTTCGCAATACAGGCGTTTAAAAATTCTGAGCTGCGTCATCTACTTTCCCAGATAGCCGGTGCAATGCTTCTTTTCTTGGCGGGAGTGGCGTTTATCACAGTGATAGTGATCAATTCGAGGGCGGCAGTAGAAGCTGCGGCGATATCCGGCAATATAAACGCGGATATAGGGACAATAGGCTTGACGCCGGCGCCGGCGATAGCAGCATTAATATCGGTGCTTCTAATGGTGTTGGTCAGAGTGTTTAGTATAAAAGCAGAGGCGGGCAGCGAGGACGCAGGGGCAATGCCTCCTGTAGGCGAAGTTCAAGCACCTTATAGTGAATTTGTAAGATGCGGAAGCTGCGGAGCAGTAAACAAAAAAGGAATGAATTACTGTCTGAAATGCGGCGGTGAACTTGCGGCTGTGGACAAACCAGAATCGAGGCATGAGCAGCTTGAGGATGTGATGGAAGCTGCGGCGGTTGAAGCTGTTGAGCCTGCGGCGGAAGATGCTGCGGAGACCGCAACGATTGAAGCCGTCGAATCTGCGGCGGAAGCGGCAACTGATGACGTTGCTGAGCTTGAGGCGGTTGAAGCTGTTGAGCCTGCGGCGGAAGATGTGACGGGCGAAGTCACTGAGGCCGCGGCGGAAGATGTGACGGGCGAAGTCGCTGAACCGGCGGCGGAGGCCGTGGTGAGCGAAGTCATTGAGGCCGCAGAGAAACTTGTGACTGTCGAAGTTGCTGAAGTTGAGTCAGTCGAAGTCATTGAACCTGCGGCTGCCGAATCCACTGAGGCTGAGCCGATCGAAGTAGCTGAACTTGCGGCGGAAGATGTGACGGGCGAAGTCGCTGAACCGGCGGCGGAGGCCGTGGTGAGCGAAGTCATTGAGGCTGCGGAGGAACTTGTGATTGCCGAAGCTGCTGAAGTTGAGTCAGTCGAAGTCGTTGAACCTGCGGCTGCCGAATCCACTGAGGCTGAGCCGAGCGAAGTCGCCGAACTTGCGACGGAAGATGTGGCGGGCGAAGTCGCCGAACTTGCGGCGGAAGATGTGGTGAGCGAATCCACTGAGGCCGCAGAGGAACTTGTGACTGTCGAAGCCGCTGAAGTTGAGTCAGTCGAAGTCATTGAACCTGCAACCGCCGAATCCACTGAGGCCGAGCCGAACGAAGTCGCCGAACCTGCGGCGGAAGATGCGGTGGGTGAAGTCATCGAACCGGCAGCAGAAGCCGTGGCAGAAGCCATAGCAGGAGAAGTCACTGAACCCGCAGCGGAGGATGTGGTGAGCGAAGTCATCGAAGAGGCGGAGGACGGTACAGGCGTAGATGAAGAAGATGAATACTTCGGGCCGGACGAGGTCGACTTCGCCGGTATAGAACCTGAAGACGAAGACGAAATCGCAGAGCCGGAAAACGAAGCGGAAGTCGCCGAAGTTGAGTCAGTCGAAGTCGTTGAACCTGAGCCGGAAATCGTAGAGGCCGCATCGGAGGCAGAGCCGGAAGACGAAGCGGAAGTCGCCGAAGTTGAGTCAGTCGAAGTCGTTGAACCTGAGTCGGAAATCGTAGAGGCCGCGTCGGAGGCAGAGCCGGAAGACGAAGCGGAAGTCGCTGAAGTTGAGTCAGTCGAAGTCGTTGAACCTGAGTCGGAAATCGTAGAGGCTACGTCGGAGGCGGAGCCGGAAGTTGCGACGCCGGAAGTTATAGATACTATAGGCGAAGGACAGTGGGGCGGTGTTTCAGACCCATGGAATACATTCAGCGATCCGTCGTCAATGGATTCGATGCAGGGTGTTATGGGTATGGATGAAGAGGATGAACAGATGGTGACAATTTGCCCGGAATGCGGTGAGTATCTGTCGCCGGGCGCGTTATTCTGCTCCAATTGCGGAAGCTCATTTTAGGGGACTTCATAGGGAGGAATCGGACGAGGCAGGAATCGGATGTTTTGCGAAAAGGGTGGAAATGAAAATACTGGCAGTAGCAAATCCACAGGCGCCGCGGCGCGCCCGCTGGGGTGGCAGAAACCCGGAGGCGGATATTATGCTCCGGATGAACTGGCTGAACTCACTAAGCCTGCGCACAAAACGTCCGAAAAACACAAAAAACGGATAATCGCGATAGTCCTCGCGGCTGTCTTGGTCACAGGGACGGTTTTTGCGGGCATTTTCATTATACCGAGGCTTTATATGCCGGATAGTATGCCGCGAAATTTTAGAGCAGCGGAAATTTACATTGATAAAAAATTCACAAACTTAGAATCGATCATAGCAGAAAAAAACTATCTATTGTTTTATGAAACCTCATTGACTTTCGAATCGCTATTATTTGATGTAATTCAAAGTGAAGAAACAAATGCGGCCTATCCGCCGAATGTGATCGGGCTAGCGATTGACGCGAAGGAGCGCTTGTATGCGCTTAATATCAACAAGGGGCGTGAGCTTATTGCTGCGCTTTGGGAGAAAGGGGACTTGCCCGCGATGGAGGGCTTCTACAATCCCGCCATGCTGAATGAGGAAAACCAAAATGATATATTACCGAAAATGTTCAATGCGTTCAGGGAAAACGGCGATTTTGCGGGCGCTGAGAAGATATTGCGGAAGATGTTGGAGTTCAGTTTTACGCGCGAAACGGTAAGGTTAACGCTTAACTATATGGCGAGTTTGGGTGAAGAGGATATAACAGGGTGGTCACGGCTCAGCATGAGGAACTACGATATGGTGACGCCCTTTGAGAACGGGCGAGCCTTTGCCGCCGTGTACATAGGGGAAGAGGGGGACGAAAAACTCCAGTGGGGGCTTATTGACGCGGATGGTAACGAGCTTACGGCGCCGGTGTATGACGCGGCGGAAGCCTTCCTGCAGGGCAGAGCTGCCGTAAGGAAAGACGGGAAATGGGGATTCATCGGCATTGATGGAGAGGAAATAATAGCGCCGCTTTACGATGATATAAAGAGGATTTACACACAAGGATTCGAAGAATACGCTGTGAACGACCGCAGCAAGACGAAGATGGGATATTATGAAGGCTTTGCGCCTGTACAAATCGACGGCGCCTGGGGATTCATCGATATGGACGGGAATCCCATCGGAGAGGGATTCATCTATGACGATGTGTGGTATTTCAATGAAGGCGTGGCCGCAGTTGAGACGGACGGAGGATATGGACTCATCGACAGGTTTGGGGAGTTCATAATTGAGCCGGGAGAAGCAGGGAGGAACGGAATCAGCTTTGATGCGGTGAGACCGATCCATGAGGGCTTGGCGGGCGTCAGCTGGAATCAGCAAAGGGAGCGAGGCATAATAAATAAATACGGGGAGCTTGCGGCGATTTTCGACATGGAGTCAATCGAACTCATCGAGGAATATAACGAAGGCTTCGCGAGTGTGAGACAGGATTATGGCGGCGCCCCGAAATGGGGGTTCATTAACCGGTACGGCGAAACGGTGGTTCCTATTCGCTATGATTATGTAAGCCCATTCAGCAGCGGACTGGCAAAGGTCGGCACAGACGGAAAATATGGGCTTATTGACGGGAAAGGGGAACTCGTCGCGCCTATCGTCTATGATGAAATCGGCGAGTTTTACGAGGGAGCGGCATATATTATAAAAAACGGAAAAATTGGCTTTATAAAAAGCAATGGCAAGTTGATCTGCGATACGATTTACGAATCGGCCGCGAATTTTTCCGGCGGCGCCGCAGCAGTGTGCTATAATGGAATGTGGGGAGCGATAGACCTGAACGGTGTTCAGACAATCGGATACGTATTCGATGAACTCAAACGCTTCTCATGCGGCGCAGCGCCTGCGCGCCTTGATGATAAATGGGGTTATATCGACGTCGGCGGTTATTTTATAGTGCCTCCTATCTTCGATGACGCGTCGGAACTTTCCGAAAGGATCGGAGCAGTGATCGAGAACGGGCAATGCCGTTTAATTCGAGGGATACACGAGAATGCGTACGTTGTGGGAAGGGTTGCCGATGAAGATAACACGCCTGCGGCGCGGGCGGCAGTCAAGTTCTATGACGTGTCGGATCTTATGATGTATGAACCTCTGTGCTCCGCTTATACCGACGAGAACGGAATCTATAGACTGTGGGCGCCGGAAGGGGAATACAAAATTGTGGTTTCAGCGGAAGGCTATGAAAGAAGCACATTATATGAGAATATTGAAATAATAAATGGCAATATTGATATTTTTGCGGCGCCTGTCATTTTGGTTGAGGCGGTAAGAGCCGATGCGGAGGGTGTTGCGAAGGTCAATATTGCCGATGCCTTCACGGGGGACGGCATTGAGGGCGCAGCAGTGCGATTCAGGAAAGGGCTGGACAATACCGTGGGCGCTTGGGTGCGCGGCGCGGATAGCGGCGTTATTTCCGTGAATACCGATATAGGAGGGCGCTTCAGTGTTCGACTGCCGCACGGCGCATACACAGCTGAAGTCAGTATGCCGGGATATGTGACTGCCCATGTGAATTTCACCGTGAGTGATTCATCGGGAAACAGAGAAATAGCTACAAGAGCAATGACAAAGGAATTGCCGCCGGGTGAAATACGCGTAATTCTGGAATGGGGCGCAAAGCCGAAAGACCTTGACGCTCATCTGCTCAGCTCGGCGCCGGGGAGCACTGAGAAAGTCCATATTTATTATCCCGCGGTCGGCGGCGGAGCGGACGATGCGGCTTTGGAGAACGATTGCTCTGAGGGCAATGGATTCGAAACCATGACGATATACATGCGGCAAAGGGGCGCGTATGAGTATTGTGTTTTCGACCATACGAATGGCGAAAACTACGCGTCGGCTGAGATGTCGGCGGCAATAGCCAGGGTTTCGGTATATAGGGACGCCGTGCGCGCTGCGGTGTATGATGTCCCAGTGGATTGCACAGGAAACCTCTGGAATGTTTTTCGCGTGGACGACGGTGAAATAGCGCCGGTTAACGAAGTGACGGCAGGTTTGGATTTGGCGTTTTATACATATTGACGCCTTGCTATTTGCAGTAAAAGGGATGGAGGTAGAATTTTGCAGGTTGAAAAAACTAGACTTTCGAAACACAGGGTCAAGATACATTGGGGGAGATTTATAATTTCAATGCTGGTAGCAGCGGTGCTGTTGATTGGGATTGGATATTTCGTCGTGAATACGTTTACTGACGGCGCAGCGAGAAACTTTCTCGGGCAATGGTTCGGTGAAGGAGGGATTGTGACGGTTGGTGAGAATGGAGGCGGCGCAGACGGAGGCGGTCAAGGGAGCGGTGCAGGAACCGGAGAAGCGGTAAACGGAGATAAAACCGCGTATAAACCCGAATTTGCCAGATTCGGGGAGCTGTATTATTATGAAAATGATAAATTGGACAGGTATTTGACTTATGAGGCGGAGCATAGCGAATTTTCGGCTGATGAAGTCGTTTGGAGGGTGAATTCAGGACTTGATAAACCGTTTTACACGGATGTTAAGGTGATAGAAGATGTATACGGGCTTCCGACACTTGTCAATAAATACAATAAGTTCCCGGATGATTTTGAGCCTGCAGAACTTGTGCAGATCGAAGGAGGATATCATGTGACGCCTGATACAAAGAGGGCGTATGAAGGCATGTCGTCCGAGGCCTCACAGCAGGGATTAAAGCTCAGAGCGGGATCCGCGTACAGAACAATAGAATATCAGACAAATCTGTACGCGCGTTATAAGAATGAAGACGGCGAGGCGGGCGCCGACGCCTATAGCAGCCGTCCTGGGCATAGTGAACACCATACGGGCAGGACGATTGATTTGGTCGGAACGGCAGGTACGCTGAAGAGCTTTGTTGGAACCGCTGAAGCTGAGTGGGTAGCGGAAAACGCACATAAATACGGAGTTATTGTAAGATACACAGCCGATAATGAGGATGTTACGGGATACATGGCTGAACCGTGGCATATAACGTATGTAGGGAATGAAGCCGCCAATACAATGAGAGAAGAAAATATTGGCAGTCTGGAGGAATATATGGTAAAATACGTATACCACAGTAAATAACGTCCCCCCCGACGTGCTGCCGGCAACGGTGGAATGTGGTGTATTATTGTAATTGCGAGGTGAGAAAAGTGAGGCTCCGGAACTGGAAATATGAAGGTCCTGAAGTAGAAATGGTTGATAAGAAGGGCGATGGGGAAATGCATGAAGGGGAAGACAGGGCGGACGCCATAAAACATCCTTTCGCAACGGGTCGTTTCTACGGAACGGTAAAAAAAGACACAGATGTAACTGTACCAATATCAAGCGTAAACCCCGATGTAATGCGGGACGCCGGGCGTGAGCCGGAGGCAGTGACGGGACGAAACGAAGGGCGCAGGGACGACGCAGCGGCAGCGGCTACGCCGCCGCGAGCTAAAGAAAAAACGAAAGCTGTGAGGAACAGCGCGGAATTAACATCATTTGAGACGGAAGTTTTGAAGGCGAGAGCCAGAGCTAGGGCGGCAGAGGGCGCGGCCGCTTCACATGAAACGCAAAATGGAAAGGTTGAGATAAAAATGCCTGAGACACAGAGAATAAACGAAAATGCCGCAGCCGAAATTACGGTGCAAGACACGCTTGTTAGTGATCAGACAGGCATGAATAATGCTTCGCGAACATCGGTGAGAAAGACCAAGAGATATAATATAGGTCCGACGATCGGTCTTGCGGGGGTGATAACGATTATAATCCTCCTGATAGCCTTTCTGGTAAGTAAACCGGCGGGCGAAGTGCGCCTGCAGCCGGGAGACACAACGGCAGCAGGTACGCAAAACCCCGTTGTACAGCAGCAAGAGGAAACCGGCAACCCGGAGGTCTTAAATGAAGAGAGCACTGCCAATGAAGTTACGGCGGGATCCGCTGACGGAGGGATGACCGGACTATGGCAGGACAATGTATATATAAACGAGTTTATAGGGATCAAATATACGTTGACTGAAGGTTGGGAGCGTATGGGCGACGATGTACTGAATTCGCCGAGTACCATTCCGGATGGCGGCAAGTTAGACGCCGCGCTTATTGTGAATAACGAAACGGGCGAAAACATACTTATACGCCTTTTCGATTTGGATGTGACTGTAGACGGCGCAAGCATATACGAGACCGAATTTCTCAAGGGGATGAAGGAGGCAGGGGAACGCGATACAGCTGCGAACGCGGCATTCGGGGATATTTTCATGACACAGGTAGGCGGAGAACAATACTGGGGCATTCGGGAATCCATAGCGGAGGTCGCAACCGTATATTATCTTGCGCATCGCGTCGGAAGTTATATGACCATTGTAACAATAAAGACGGAAGGAAGTCTGGATGGAGTTCTCGAAAACTTCAGCTAGTATTTGAGAGGGACTTCTAAAAAGATATAAATGGAGCTGCGTGAAAAGTTTCAAGGAATACTTAAAAGACTATGAGCTGTTCGTTCCGAACACTATAGATTTTACCTATATCCTGTTCAATGTGAACGAACCTGAGGAGGAAGAACTCTTGAAGACTCCCTCACTTATTAACCTAGCTATGTACGCTGACAGGAAAGGCAAGCCCGAGCTTGTGTTGCAAAGGCTCATCAAGGTACTCAAGTTAGGTCAGAAACTGACGCCGGAGGAGAGAGTCGAGCTCAAGGACTGGGTATTTGA
>JAISED010000010.1 GCA_031264295.1 Eubacteriales Family XIII. Incertae Sedis bacterium
TACACCGTCTGGAAGGCTAACACACCGGGCGAGACCTACACCCTCACCGCCACCCTCTCTAAGTACAACAAGTCCAACGGCGGTTCGAACTTCACAGGCGTAGTGAGCGCAACCAAGCCTGCGGGCGGCGTTAACGTTGACCCTGCTAAGGGCGTAGGCGCTATCAGAACCTTGCTTAACAGAAACGTCTTTGAGATAAACGGCGAACTGTAGCAAGCGCGGCGGCGAATAGCCACGGTTTGTAGTCACGAGCGTCCAAGTTCGACAGGCGCCGCATTCCGTGAACGGACATAAACGGCAGGCGCCCACGGCCGACAATCGCTGCGATCTATTATTTCAAATAACAGCAACATCCCTGCTGACGACAGTCGGCAGGGATGTTATGCAATACTGAACTCAGCCTAATTGAGTAGTCATGAATAGAGTTTGGATTATGCAAATAAAATTTCCCGCCCTGTGTATTACTATTTTGGCGGTGACGACGATGTTTATTATAGCGATCGTCTCCATGCCGCCCTTAACTATGTTTTCGCCGGCCACGGCGTCTGTCAGTTGTTGCCTCCGAAGAAGTTTCCAACGCCTACTCTCCCCAGCAGACTCCCCTCTTCTCTGCCGCTGCGCTGAGCTGTGGAAATCCGATCTGCAAGGCGTGAAAACGGCAATGACTGCAGCCATACATTCCCCGGTCCTTTCAATGTGGCGAGCGCGAGACCTTCTCCGCCGAACAGAGCCGTCCTTATATTCCCGGCGAATTGAATGTCGTAATTCACCTGCTGTTCAAGCGCGACAAGGCATCCCGTATCCAACATGAGCGTTTCTCCCGCGGCGAGTTTCTTTTTTATTATTGTGCCGCCGGCGTGCATGAATGTCAGGCCGTCGCCAGTCAGTTTCTGCATTATGAAACCCTCGCCGCCGAAAAGCCCGACGCCGATTTTTTTCTGAAAGGCGATCCCTATTTCTACGCCCTTTGCCGCACATATAAATGAGTCCTTTTGACATATAAGGACGCCGCCTACATCTGTGAGATCCACAGGTATTATCTTTCCGGGATAGGGCGCGGCGAAAGCGACGCAGCGCTTTCCATCTCCGACGTTCGTAAATACTGTCATAAACAAACTCTCGCCCGTTACGATACGTCTGCCCGCTGAAAATACTCTATCTAAAAAGCCCGAACCCTCGTTGCGCGAACCGTCGCCGAATATCGTGTCCATGCGGATCGCACTGTCCATATACATCATCGCTCCGGCTTCCGCGACTATGGATTCATTAGGATCCAGCATGATCTCTACGAACTGCAAGTCTTCGCCGAATACCTTAAACTCAACCTCATCGGCACGTCTCATATTCGCGCCCGGCTGATTGTATCTCGGCTCGCCCTGAGCGCGCCCAAATCCACCCTGCTGTCGTTGATTATTATATTGTTGAGCCTGCTGCCCCGCATTAGCGCCCTGCGCATTTGCACCCGGCGTTGAAACGGGACGTCCGCAGTTTGAGCAAATCCAAGCTCCGTCCGGGTTTTGCGCGCCGCAATTTTGACAATTCATAACTTACCTTCCTCCTTCTCGTATCCTATTATATCATCGTCAGGCAAAAAAATCATAGGAAAATCAAAGTTGTACTTAATGAGACAAAAAAAATCTGGAATGCCGTCTCGGCGCCTTTGCTTCAGGTTTGGAAGAATTAAACGAATACCTGAGCGTTCAAGAACGGATGGAAGAAGTACTGAGCGGTGGGGTGCAGGAAAGCGAGACACTAACCGGCGCGGCATTCTCAGACGGAAGCTTTGGCGCGATGACAAGCGGCGGAATCGGAGCCGACGGGGTTTCCCCTGGCGGAAGCCTTGGCGCGGCGACAAGCGGCGGAATCGGAAAATACCCCGGCGGCAGGCTTGGAGGCGGTCTTAGTATTAGCACAGGCGGTATCGGCACAGACGGGGCTTTTGATATAGGCGGCTTCGGTACGGAATTTGGCGAACTTGACGACAGTGTGGATGAGGAAATCACTGCGGAAGGAATGGGGGCTTTCGATGACAGTGAAAGCGTCATATCCGATAATGCAGGCGATGGCGAGTTTGCAGACGGCTATGATGAAAGCGGAGCGGGATTTGACGACGGGTTTGAGGCCGAAGCGAGCTTGGACGGTGAAAACGACGCTTCAAGCGAGATCAGTGTTTTGGGAGAAGCTAGTGAAACTGTATGGACGCTTGCAGCGAATATCCTAAGTAAGGTTAACACCGCTGCTGTAACAGCCGCTGATACCGACAGTGCAATGGCATCTAAAACCGTCGGCAAGGGCACAAAGAAGCTTACGGAGATAAATGAGCCCTTCCTGTTCCGCTTAAAGGGTTTGAGTCGCTGATGCTAGCCGGAAAGCTCTATATAATAGGCGGCAAGAAACTGGTAAGCGGCAGCGAAGCGAATTCAAGAGCGACATATGTGTATGATCCGGCAAACAAGACATTATCAACAAAAGCGCAGCTGCCGGCGGACTTTCATCACATATCAGCGGCGGCCGCATATGGGAAAATTTATCTCGTTGGAAGCCCATCTGCTACATCAACATCTAAGAGTCTCTATGAATATAGTCCGGTAACAAACCAGTGGACACTACTAACGAGTGTGAACACCGCTTATAGCGGCCTTACGTCGGTAGTTTTCTGGAACAGCCGGATCTATATGATAACAGCTTATTCATCTTCATTAAGGACAGTCGTTACATATGACCCTGTCACAGGAACAACGGAGACAAAACCTAATATCACACTGAATAGCTCGGCCTCGTATAGGACACATACAGCTGTATTTAACGGTGAACTTTACCTGATTTCTCCGATGACATACAGCTATCTCAAATGCACAAATACGGGAGGAACGGATAGTTGGAGCGCAGGTACATGGAATCTCTATGCATACCCGTCTACAGTTCTTCTCGGCAGTAATTTTTACAGCTTTTATGCACGCGAACTCAACCCGAGAGACTCGTATTTTACATTTTCAATCACCCTACCACCACTTCAAGTGGTGGTATGCGGGAAGGACCCTATAAGGGTCCGTTAAGTTCATTACTCGCTACGCCTAAAGGCGTGGTTTCACAAGCTAATCTGTCATGATTTAT
>JAISED010000011.1 GCA_031264295.1 Eubacteriales Family XIII. Incertae Sedis bacterium
TACACCGTCTGGAAGGCTAACACACCGGGCGAGACCTACACCCTCACCGCCACCCTCTCTAAGTACAACAAGTCCAACGGCGGTTCGAACTTCACAGGCGTAGTGAGCGCAACCAAGCCAGCGGGCGGTGTCAACGTCGACCCTGCTAAGGGCGTAGGCGCTATCAGAACCTTGCTTAACCGGAACGTCTTTGAGATAAACGGCGAACTGTAGCAAGTGCGGCGGCGAATAGCCACGGCCTGTAGTCACGAGCGTCCAAGTTCGACAGGCGCCGCATTCCGTGAACGGACATAAACGGCAGGCGGCCACGGCCGACAAGCGCTGCGATCTATTATTTCAAATAACAGCAAGAACCCTGCTGACGACAATCGGCAGGGTTCTTGTTTTTTAGATTTTTGAAGCGGAATACGATCTATTTTCTCTCCTGTTGGTTTCCCATTCACAGCCGGGCTATACTTGCGTCCTCACGCCCCCCTGCCTATCCGTTTTCAGATTGTTTATGATAGACAGCACTCGCACAGCCCCGATATGGACTTCCTTGTCATAAGCCTCATTTCCGATTTCAAGGCGGCGGTAGTAAGCATAATCGCGAATTCTGCGAATATCCTCAAGGGTGAAGTCCTTTGAAATTTCAAGTTTCGTCATTGTCAGTATCCTCCTTCTTTACGAGCATTGACGGCGGTATGATCAGAAGCGGTTTGTAGTTAGCCTCAAATGTCAGCTTACGGACTCCTTCATTAGTATCCACATTGGCGAGATGGTTCATGTTCCAAGTCAGGAGGTAATCACACTCAGAGAACACAGCACAGGCTATATGCCTGCTGTCAGCTATGCTCTTTAGCGGCAAAACGCCACGCTTGATGATTACGTCGGCAAACCGATAAACATCATCGCTTTCTTCTGCAAGCGTATAGTCAACTCCGGCAAGGAAATCCGTGAGCTTGTCGAGCTTCTCTTGCTGACACTTGCCCATCTCGTAAAGAACCACCTCCGAGATATACACATCGTAATTCCCAATATCACGCCAAAACAAGTGGGTGTATTCATACTCACTCGGTTTATTGGGCTGATCTAAGTGGCTGATAATGCTTGTATCAAGATAGATTTTGAGTTTACGAGTCATAAGTGTTCATCCCCCCTTCTGCGTATATGACTTGCAATATTATTAAAACTTTGTAACGCTAATTTCCCCGAATGCACCTTTATCCTGTCTTCCATCTGTTTAGTAGTCCATCCGCCAATTTCCCTTATGGCTGGTAAGTTTTGCTGCAACCGTGATATTGACCACTCGCAGTAAATTACAACGTCAGACATTGCACCTCTATTGTGCATCTTATCATAAAACTTTTGTATCATCAATAAATTTGGTAAAGAAAATTTTCAATGTTGAGTAAAGGCAATCTCGGGAAACCTGCGTTATGTCCTCCGGCAGGGCTCTTGTTTTTTAGATTTTTGAATATGCGAATTATACAAAAAAATCACGAAAATCCGAAAAATTCTTAAAAGCAGCAAAAAATTCTTTTTTCTTTTAAGCAAGCGTGATATAATCATTCTTGCGTATAGATTGATTGATTGTTTTGTTTTACTCGTCATTGATAAGTGAAAGGAGTTTTTATTATGCGAAGAAAAATTTCATTATTGTGTGTTATCTTGATGTTAGTTACAGTTTTTGCGCCGATAGCGCCCGTTTCGGCGGCAACTGTATCGGACGGAAACGTCGATACCAGGGAGTTCGCGTTGCGCACCGCGCTCAAAGCCTCGTTCAATGCGGACGATACTGCTGCGGGTAAAGAAGCGACGCGCGCATTGATCACTGCAGCCCTCAAGGGTGAAGACATTACTGCTGCTCTGGCAGCCGTACAAGCTGTATCAAAGCCCGCGCCTGCAGAGAACAGTTTCGCACCGCGAGCCGCAGCGCGCGTACTGGCTCGCAGCGCGGCCGCACCGATAGATATCACGGAAGAATTTACCGACGAAAACTTCCTGACTGCAGTCAGGGAACTCATCGAAAAAGATTCCGGATCTATTTATGACACCGATGTAAGTACCATCACTGAATTAGACATCGAAGAGTTAGGAATCGAGAGCCTCGACGGGATAGAGTATTTCACTGCCCTTAAATATCTTTCCGCCAGTTACAATAATCTGAATGCAATAGATTTGTCAGAGAACATCGCTTTGGAAGAGATTTTGTTATATGACAACAATCTCTCAACCCTTGATGTGTCCGCGAATACTTCGTTGCTTGCTCTGGACTGCGGCGAAAACAATCTCCCTGACCTGGATGTATCCGCGAACACCTCTTTAGAAATGCTTTTCTGTGACCACAACAATCTGTCAGAACTGAATGTATCCAAAAACACTGCTCTGATAAGTCTTTCCTGCAGCGGCAACAACTTGTTGAATCTTAATCTGTCCGAGAATACCTTATTGCAGGATCTTCAATGCTCAAACAGCGGTTTAACAGAGTTGGATCTATCCGCCAACACCGAGCTGTCTTTCATTGCTTTAGACGACAACAAGTTGACGGAACTGGATCTGTCCGCACAATCCTGGCTGATATTTCTTGTAATCAACTCCAACGATCTTACGCAGCTTAAACTGCCTGCCGGCAATGCGCTCAGTTGGCTTGAATGTAATCATAACAGCTTGACAGAACTGGATGTATCCGCCTATACCGCTCTACAATTTATTTCTTGTTCGTACAACCTGTTGGAGACTCTGGATGTCTCCGAAAATTCCGCGTTGATAGAGCTGGAGTGTGAAAACAACCTCTTCAGATCGGAAGCATCTATTATCGGATTGGCCAGCGGCGCTACGCTTAACTTTACCCCGCAAAATCCGCTTGCGCCCCTGCCCCCGGAAAATGTTACCGCAGAAGCAGCTTATAAATCCGCGGTAGTAAGCTTCACACCGTCATCCGAACCCGGCGGCGACGGAAATGGGATCATAAGCTCATATACTGTCACGGCCAGCCCCGGCGGCATCACTGTCGCTGGAATCGGAAGCCCCATAACGGTATCGGGTCTCACGGGCGGTGTCCCATACACATTCACAGTGACAGCCACTAATGAGGCAGGCGAGAGCGCCGCGTCGGAGCCGTCCGAGGCTATAATCCCCGGAGGCGCGATAGACCCGAGCGAAGTTATCGCCGACGTTAAAACAGAAGCGGAGCTGAAAGCCGCGCTTAAGAGCGCCACAGTAACATACATCCGCCTGAATGCCGACATCACCCTCAAGAAAAACGACGCTACATATACCGTGAGTCCGTCCAAGCCCCGCCTGACCATAGACGGCATAGGCAGCGACGGCGTGCGCCACATCCTGAAAGAAAACAAGGATAACTCATCGGGTACATCCGCCATAGGCGTGAGAAGCGCCAAGGCGAAGCTCAGTAA
>JAISED010000023.1 GCA_031264295.1 Eubacteriales Family XIII. Incertae Sedis bacterium
GAGGCCGCAAAGGACGCCGCAGTGACTGCGAAGGAGATTGAGGACGCAGAGGCTGCGGTGGAAGCCGCAAGCACTAAGCTGGAAGGATATAAGGGCTTGATCGAGACGATGCTGGCAGACGTCGATGATCCGTTTGCGCTTGCGACGGGAAGCGCGGCGTTTTTGCCGATCAGCACATACTACACAGCAGCCTTTATAATGAGCCAAATGGGCGACGACTATACAGAAAAAGTAGTCGGAGCCGTGGATGCCGCGGTTGAAAGCGGCGCTTTCGAGCCGGTTGCGGGTACACCGTTCGGCTTTGTTGAAAGTCTGACAGCCACATGGGGACCGGGTTCAGGCAAGATCAGCTCCGGTTTGACGGCGACCATGCTCATCAAAACGGTGGGCGATCTTATCAAGGACGCCGAACCTCTAAAAGAGACCGTCATCCGTTCCGTAAACTATACCATGGGAACCCATCCCTATAACGACACCTCATGGCTTACGGGCGTGGGCGCGAGTTCACATAAATACCCCTATAACAGCAACCGCGCCGACGAGGGCTTTATACCGGGTTCCATCGTGCCGGGATACATAAACTTCCGGCCGGACTTCCCCGAATCCCTCGACAACTTCAGCTTCCTCTGGGCTGAGAACGAGTGCACCGTGGGCGTCGTAAGCTCATGGATCGCACCGGCCAAGATGGCCGCCGAGATCGCTGCGGAAAAAGCGGCGCCCGGTGCGGCAGAGAGCCTTGTCGATTTCAGCAACAGCTTTTTGATGAAGGCGGAAGAAGGCGTCAGCGCGCCGGATTACCTCGGCGGACCCTCGTACCCCGCGGCATCCCTGAAGACGCGCGGCTTTGACCTGTTCATGTACAATACAATATTCAGCCAGATCTTCGGCGATCAGCACTGTGCGGGCATTGAACTCATTCAGAACGGACAGCGTATAGCGACCAACGGAGACATCCATCTGCTGCCTACGCCGGAGCAGTGGGACGCCACTCCGGCGCCTATCTTGACTTCGCGGGGCGCGGATCTCACCGGCAACACCGTCACAGCTAAACTGACCATACCGGGCAGTACGACGGGCGGAGTGGAACTGGCGGAGGTGAAATACACATTGAAGGCCGAACCCGAAGCAGGCGGCGTCAAGCTCAGCGTGACGCTCGACGCTCCGCTACCCGCAGATCTTGCGGGTAAGGCGGGATTCAACTTGGAGTTCATACCGAATCTCTACAGGGAGAAGGGCTTCATCGTAGATAAGGATAATAACGGCACATACGACGAATTCGGCATATTCCCGCTCCTGCCCTTCGATGATATGGAGATAAAGGACAGAGCCAGAACCATCGATCAGGCGTGGTATGTGAAGGAATGGAATGAGGACAGAGGCGATTATCAGCCTGTGCCCTTCGCCAAAGGCAAGAAGATGGTTCTAGCCCCTGAAGACGATGAAAACCGCATCCGTATCACTTCAGACAGCGGGGATCTGGAACTGTTCGACGGGCGTAACCGCTCCCAGAACGGATGGTTCGTACTGCGCACATTGATTCCGGAAAACGGAACCGAAGTGGTGTGGCATATAAGCCCAGACGTCGATTCAACTTGGGTAAGAGAACCCAATGTGGCTCACAGTCAGGCGGGATATGCGCCGCTGCAGTCTAAGGTTGCTGTGATCGAGCTTGATCCGAACTATAGCGCCCCGGCTACCGCGTCGCTTGAACGTCTGGAGGAAAACGGAAGCTATACAACAGCCCTTACAAGCCAACTCGGCTCCGTGAAGAACTGGCTCAGATATAACTACAGGGATTTCGATTTTTCTGCCGTCACGAAAGCCGGCATATACGCGATCAATTACGCGGGTAAGCGAACCGATGTATTCCGCATTGGCGAAGAGGTGTATGACAAGAGCTGGCAGACAGCCTTGAGCGGTTTCCTGGCGAAGGAGATGGATCATATCGCGGTGCGCGAAGCCTACAAGATCGTTCATGCCGCATCGCATATGGACGACGCTATCGCGTGGCCTCTGAAAGGCGAGGCATTCCGCGGCGGCGTATACGACGGAACCTGGTTCGACGGTCAGGATTTCGACGCCACATCAAGAACCAACAAGGACATAGAGTCGCTCAAGCACATCCCCGGACTCAACGTTGGCGGATGGTACGACGCCGGCGACTACGACATAGAAGCCACAAGAAACCAGGGCGTGATCCTGGATCTGGCGGCGGCGTACAACGCCTTTAAACCGGATTACGATACGCTCGCCATAACATGGGACGCCGATACAGGCGGCATGGTAGAGATGCATAGAGCGGACAAGGTTCCTGATATCATTCAGCAGGTCAAACACGGCGCCATGCAGGTGTACGCGCGTCTCGAAGCAGTCGGATACAACTTCAAGGTCGTCGAAGTGCCGACGCTCAGGCAGTATACCCATCTGGGCGACGGCGCCAGAGATACGGACGGATTCATCTATGATCCGACGCTGGGAGAGAACGAACGTAAAGGTCTCAGTTCCGGAAAACAGGACGACAGGCTTGCTATGATCGGTGAAAAATCCAGCTCACTGCAGTATGGCGCCGCTGCCGCATTGGCCTCTGCGTCTTACGTATTAAAGGGTGAAGCTGCGTACAGCGCGGAAGCGGATAAGTACCTGGCCGCCGCGACTAAGATCTGGGATGAAGAAGACCATCCCGATGTGGCTGTTGTGACGAGTGAACCCTTTGGCGCTTTCTCGCTCAGCGATGAGTGGAACGCCGCTATACAGCTGCTGATAGCCACAAACGGAGACAATAAATACAAGGCGCGGGTAAGCGAACTTGCACCTGCGGTGATGAGCATGGTTGACTTGTTCCCACCGTATGGCTTTAAGCCCTTCTCATTTGTCGGCGGTTGGAAAGCCGTATTCGCTCTGCCGTATATGGACGACGCCTTCAAGGCAAGCTTCAAGGCCGCAGTCAACGAATACATCGATGATTTGGATAAGTCAGTGGCCGATAATCCCTTCGGCGTCCCTTCGACCAACGGTATGTGGGGAGGCAGTAACGACGTGGTGGATATGGGCATGAGGATGTACTACCTCCATGAGGCCTTCCCGGAATTGGTAAGCACGGACTATATCCTACGCTCGACCAACTATATACTCGGAACCCATCCCTACAATGATGTTTCATGGCTCTCTGGCGTCGGCACTTCTTCCATAGAACACGCCTACGGCAACACCCGCGCGGACGATACATACGTGGCCGGCGGCATCGTGCCGGGCTATGTCAACATCTCGCCTGACTTCCCCGAGGCTCAGGACGAATTCGGGATGATGTGGTTCGAGAGTGAGTACGTCATAGACACCTCTGCCAAATGGGTTGCACTCGGCAACGCGGCTGCGGATCTCGCGAAAGAAGCGGCTGAATATACAGTGCGTTATAACGCCAACGGCGGCAGTGGTCTTGTAAGCAGCGACACCAGCTACAATGTCGGCGGCGATGTGACCGTGAAGGCTTCGACCGGAATAGCGAGAAGCGGCTACAGATTCACGGAATGGAACACGGCGGCCGACGGAACGGGTACAGCCTACAAAGCAGGAGATACATTCAAGATCGGTTCTGAAAATATACTGCTCTACGCTCAGTGGTCAAGGATAACGGGCAACTTCCCCGTCGGTGAATCGGGCGGAACAGTAAGTGCGCCGCCGGCGGCGCCGGCTACAAGTGAGCCTGCGGTTACGACGCCGGAGGGTCCCGAGGGTTCGATACCTTCTACAGGCGGCACATCAGGATTCAGTGACGCGAGCAGCATCTCAAGCTGGGCTGCCCCATTCGTAGAGAGACTTGTCACCGCCGGGATAATATCCGGGCGGACAGACGGAAGCTTCGATCCCAAGGGGAACGTCAGCAGAGCCGAATTTACCAAAATGATCATCATTGCCCTCGGCATAGATCAAGGAGAATCGCCTAAAGCATTTACAGATGTAGCGGCGACCGACTGGTTCAAGGAATTTGTCGACTCCGCTTCGTCAAACAATATAATTCAGGGTATTGCGGAAGGCGTGTTTGCCCCCAACAATACCATTTCAAGGCAGGATCTCTGCGTGATTGCATATAACGCCATGACCAGTCTCGGCATAAGCGCCGCAGCGGGAACGGGCGGATTTACAGACGACGCAGCCATAAGCGATTACGCAAAACAGGCGGTTAACAGCCTAAAGCAGATAGGCATAATAGGCGGGCGCGACGACGGCAGCTTCGATCCGATGGCGTATGCCAGCCGTGAAGAAGCAGCTAAGATCATCTGCGGCGTATTAGATTATGTAACATCACAGCAGTCGCCGGCACAGCCGACGGCGGCGGAAGCCGGAACGAATGGAACCGGAGCGGCGGAAGCCGCTTCCGGCGCCGCCATAGAAGCACCGGCGAGTACAAGCGGCGGCGCGGTAGAAACTCCGGCAAGCACAACGGCGCCGCGGTAGACTCCGGACGCCGCAGCGGGTGGAAACACAATGGCTTCGGCGAGATAGGGTCTTAAAAGAAGCTCTAAAAACTCGAAGGGGGAGCACACTGTAGGTTGGAAAGCCCCTCTTCGGGATAAATTTGTAACTGAGAACAGTATAGGAGGGTAGTATGAAAAGGAAAATTATGGCAGTTGCCGTGAGCTTGCTCATGCTCGTAACGATGTTCCCCGGCGCAGCGCCGACATTTGCCGCGTCAGCCGAGGGCAATATCGCCCTGTCGCGCTCCGCCGCGGCTGAGGGCATGGTTCTGCTGGAAAACGACGGCGCTTTACCGCTTGCATCGGGCGCGAAGGTGTCGGTTTTCGGCGCCGGGCAGGTCAACTTCATAAAGGGCGGCACGGGTTCAGGCGATGTAAACGTAGATTACACTGTGAACCTGCTGAACGGCATGAGGAACAAGGATGCTGATGGAAAAATCATTCTTGACGCGGTCACTGCGGCTAAATATGCCGCAGACGCGAATTTTACACTGACTCAGGCGGATGTAGACGCAGCTCGCGCCCTGTCCGATGTGGCGGTGATTGTCATCAGCCGCAATTCAGGTGAAGGCTCGGATCGCTCCGCGGGAGCGGGCGATTATTACATGAGCGCCGAAGAGCTTGCTATGGTTTCACTGGTCAACGCGAGCTTCGACAATGTGGTCATAGTTATGAACGTGGGCGGCATTGTGGATATGACGTGGACGGAGAATTACGACAAGATCAAGGCCGTTCTGCTCGCGGGACAGCCGGGCATGGAAGGCGGCAACGCGGTCGCCGACGTACTGTGCGGGGATAGTTATCCTTCAGGAAAGCTCGCGGATACATTCGCACGCAACTATAATGATTATCCCTCGTCGTCACACTTCGGAACCACCACCGTTGAGTACTTTGAGGATATCTTTGTAGGGTACCGCTGGTTTGCCACCGCGGATCCCACATATGCGAAGGTTAAGTACGAATTCGGATACGGCAAAGCATATACCACATTTAATATCAGCAACAAGGCCGTACAGATCGAAGGCGACGAAGCGACAGCCGTCGCCACAGTGACAAATACGGGCGCGCGCGCGGGCAAGGAAGTAGTGCAGGTCTATTTTAACGCGCCGAACGGACAGCTCATAAAACCCGATCGTGAACTGGCCGCCTTTGGGAAGACAAAGGAGCTTCAGCCGGGAGACAGCCAGACGCTTGAGATGAAATTCAACATAAGGGATATGGCCTCGTACGACGAGCTTGGAAAGACCGGGAACAAGTCTGCCTATGTACTGGAAGCCGGTGCATACGAATTCTATATCGGCAATTCCGTGAAGGACGCGAGCGTGTGCGGGACATATACACAGGCAGAACTCAGAGTTACGGAACAGTTGAGCGAGAATCTGGCGCCGACGAGTTATTTCGAACGCCTGCTTGACCCTGTCACAGGGGAAACAGAGTTTTTGGGACCTGAACCGCCGGATTTCGTCCATCAAGTAGCCGGCGCCGGAAGCACTACGATCAAGGCTACCGAACCATTCAGCAAGACTGCCGGGATCACATATGAGACAGCGTCTACCACGGGGCAGCCATGCGTGGCCTTCTTCAATAACGGCGAGGAACTGATATACCAACTGGATGTGGCAAAGGCCGATACATACAAGATAGTCGTAAATTACTCACTCGGCAGAGCTACGATTAATAACGCGATGGACATATATGTTGACAATGTTCTGCAACCGGGCATAAGTTTCGTCATGGTGCAGACAGGCAACGGCGACGGCGATGGTGCGTGGTATAATCCCATCGACAGCGCGGCTTATGAAATCAGCCTGCCCGAAGGACGCTGCCTGCTTAGATTCAAGTCTAAATCCTCTGCAGGAAACCTGAATTTCTTCACGCTCACTCCGACGAGTGTGCCTGTGGGAACATACGTAATAAATGGGGGAAACCTTAGGATCAATGTAACAGATACATATGAATTTGTTCCGGCGGGGAAGGCGGCATTTGAAATCATCCCCGGTACGACGGATCGGTGCATCGGAAACTTCGATACGGGCGCGGAGCTTACTTATAAGTTTATCGTGGAGGTAGGCGGAGCATATAACCTGAGTTTTGATTACGCGAACGGAAACGCTTCAAGAACCAACGCTGTTGACCTGTTAATAGACGGCGAGGTCGTTCCCGGTTTGAGCATCGACTTTCCTCAGGTCGCAGCGGGTGGTTGGTATACCTTCGCCAGCGGATATATTTATCCCATAAATTTGCCGGAGGGTGAGCACACATTCACCATAAAGTCGAAGACGACTTCGGCCAGTAATATCCGCAGCTTCGCGGTAGACAGAAATTTGACGACATTGTCAATCGAATTCCCCGATGACGCAGGCGTTCTGACGGCGAATGCGGAGGAATATGGCGACGATCCGGCGGCGAACGCGGAATACGCCGAGGATATTACGATCAGCCCTCTGGCACTGGGCGATGAGCCATGGGAAGATGTAGAAGGCACAGGCGAATACGCCAAGAGCCGCGGAGAAGCCCCGGAGGGTTATGAACCCGGAGATATTTACACGCTGAAAGACGTCTATTACGGGTTTGTCAGTATGTACGATTTTCTGAATCAAATGACCAACGCCGAGCTTGCGGATCTGTCGCAGGGGCACGGCGCTAAAATAGGCGGAGGCACGGGAACCATAGGCGGGGGAGCGAGAAAATACGAAATTCCCGCCGCTGATACCGCCGACGGCCCCGCGGGACTGAGGGTCAGTGCGAGGGCTACAGCGTGGCCCATAGGAACCATGCTGGCCAGCACATGGAGCACCGAACTCATTGAGACCATAGGAGTCGCGGTCGGGACGGAAGCGCTGTTGAACGGTGTGGACATCTGGCTCGCTCCGGGCATGAACATTCACCGCAACCCCAGATGCGGACGCAACTTCGAATATTACTCCGAGGATCCTCTGCTTACCGGAAAGATTGCGGCGGCAATAACAAGGGGCGTACAGTCTAAGGGCGTAGGCATCACCGTAAAGCATTACGCCGCCAACAATCAAGAGACGAATCGCTCCAGCTCGAATACCGTCGCTTCGGAACGCGCATTGAGGGAGATCTACCTTGAAGGTTTCAGGATCGCGGTTGAGGAAGCTCAGCCGTGGTGCGTGATGACTTCATATAATCTGATCAACGGAACCGAGACTGCGGAACGCTATGATCTGGTAACAAAGATCCTGCGCGGCGAGTGGGGATTCGGCGGACTTGTGATGACTGACTGGGGCAATAACAGCGTGCATTACAGAGAAGCTGTTGCCGGAAATGACGTCAAAATGTCCAGTGGCAGTGTGAGCAATCTTTTGACAGCCATAGACAATGGAAATCTTCAGCGCGAGGAACTGATCAGGAACATGTCGCACGTTATGAACGTGTTGATGAAGACACAGCCGTTCTTTGAACCCACTATAGAAAGGTGGTTTACGATAGACGGCAGAGGCGCAACGAAGTTCGAAGCTGAGGAAAACAGCTGGGTTGGCGGCTCTCCAAGCCCTGAAACGACCTCTGACGAAGGCGGTGGCAGGAATATGGGATATCTCGACGCGGGCGGCGTCATAGACTATGACGTAAGCATTGAGACCGCAGGCGACTATGATATCAGCTTCCGTACAGCAGGTACAGGGGTAGGAACCTACGATCTGCTACTGGACGGAGAGAAGATCGGCGGTGTCACTACCGAAAATACCGGAGGATGGCAGAACTGGAAGACGCTTGCTCCGGTAAGGGTAAGTCTGCCTGCCGGAAAGCATATCTTCAGTATCAGCATAACAACAGGCGGCAGCAATCTCAACTGGTTCGAGTTCGACCCGGTGAGCAGGACGTCAGGCGGAAACTTCGCTGTCACAGTGGATAAAGCGTCTAAAACCGTTGCTGTTACAGGGGAGGGCTATACGCCGAATCAGAGCTTTGGGCTGGCGGTCGCCTATAACAGAATACCCAGCGATAAAGATAGGGATTACAGCGTGTATGTGACTGCGGGCGAGGACGGCAAGATATCGCTCACTCTCCCTGCATCCGTAACGGAAAGTGACCCATGGCTGGGCGGTCACGCATACTATGTGACGTTGAACGGAGACGGCGAAAAGGGCGTCATAGAGACCACAATAGTTAAGGTTCACAGCTCAGCTCGCGCCACCGCGCGGCTGAGACAGCCATTCGAACTGAATTGGCAGACGGATGCGGCGGAATATCAGTTTACATCCAGCAACAATTCCATAGCAACAGTGGATCAGGACGGGAATATCAGAGCGCTTAGAGCGGGAAGCGTAATCATAACGCTTCGCGCGCTGGATCACAGCGGTCTGACATCGTCGGTGGTACTCAACATAACAGTGTAAAGTGACAGTGTAAAGGCAAGCTCCGGAGCTTGCCTAAAGAGCATAAACGTTTGACATGTTTTTGCAAACGCCGCGGGGGGAACTCGCGGCGTTTGCGCTCATAGCGTCGGACGCCCGACGGACGCCCGACGGATGCCCGACGGATGCCCGGCGGACACCAGGCGGATGCCGGGCGGCGTTTGAACAAGGTTTGAACAAGGGTTTGAACAAGGGACACAAGTTTCCGTTGACGCGCTCCGCCGCTTTTGATAATATAATATATGCGGGTATTCGAAAACCTGCATTATGTCGTCAGGCGGCGCAGCGAGGGTTTTCGAAGCTTGCTTGGAACTATAGAACGGAAAGGAAGGGGCGGCGGATGAAAGAGCTGTATATAATAGGCGCAGGTGGCTTTGGCCGCGAGGTAGCGGACACGGTTCATGCGATAAATGCGCGGACGCCGAAGTACAATCTGACAGGGTTTATAGACGACGACGAGTCCGTTTGGGGAAGCGTCATCAATGAAATCCCGGTCAGGGGCGGCAGGGAATATCTCAAAGAGGTTTGCGCGGAGATTGACGGAACGCTTGGGATTTTCGCGGTGATAGCTATGGCGTCCGCAAAATTCAAGAAAATCATCGCACGCGATCTGGACGAATTTGTGGTTTGGGAGAATATCATACATCCTACAGCCGTTGTATCACGCTTCGCCGCCATGGGATGCGGAAATATTATTCAACAGCATACATTCATCTCGGCGAATGTGAAAGTGGGAAACCATTGCATGTTGAATAACGGCAGTTCGATGGGGCATGACGCCGTTCTCTGCGACTTCGCTTCTGTAATGAATTTCTGCGATATAACAGGCGGCGTGCGCGTAGGGGAAGGCGCTTATCTCGGCACAAGCGTCGCGGTAATACCTGACGTTACTATAGATGAAAATGCTTTTATCTGCGCGGGCAGTGTGGTTTTTAAGGATGTGCTGCCGAATGCCGTGATGATAGGAAACCCGGCGAAACGCAAGCGTTAGGCATTAGGCTTTGATATGAGGAATGAAGTGAAAATCATATGAACGTGTTGATAACGGCGGGCGGAACCGCCGAGAAGATAGATAATGTAAGGAGCATAACGAATACCTCTACCGGGAGGCTGGGGTGTATTATCGCAGAGGCATTTGACAGGTGGGAAGAGATCCGGACGATATTCTATGTCTGCGGGAACCGTGCGGTGAAGCCGGATGTTGCAAAGGCGCGTATTATACAGATAGAAGGGACTGCGGAACTGGAAAGCGCGATCGTGGATATATGTAAAGACGAGAGCGTTGACGCGGTCGTACATGCTATGGCAGTGAGCGATTACGCGGTGAGCGCGGTTACCACAAAGCGCGCGCTTGCGGATAGTGTAATGGAAGCGCTTGCGGAGCGCGGTACGAAGGACGCCTGCTTTCGCGAGCAGGTCGCCGGACTGATGAACGGCAGTATATCCGTAGAAGCTGCGGAATCTCTGCGCACCATTTTTTCTGAGTTTATAGGCGGCGCCCGCGAATGCGGACATGGCGGCAAGATACCTTCTTCCATAGACGATCTTATGATTTGCATGAAAAAAACACCGAAGATAATATCCATGTTGCGTGAGTTGCTCCCCGACGCGCTTATCATTGGGTTCAAGCTTTTAGACGGAGCGGACAAGAAGGTTCTGACGGATACCGCACGCGAGCTGTTATTGCGAAATAGATGCGACTACGTGCTTGCGAATGATCTGACCGGGATAAGCGCGGATAAACATATAGGATACTTGATAGGAAGCGGCGGCGAATCCGAATACTTCAGCACGAAACATGAGATCGCCGCAGGCATTGTAAAGGCCGCGCTTGAGTTTAAGTGCGTCGGCGCCGTGCAGCAGAACGGAACTAAATGTGAAAAATAAAATCGCGGATATATTTCATAAGGATTTACGCCGCGCGGCGGCATGGGGGAAACGATGAATAATAACGTATTGCTTGGCATTACAGGGAGTATCGCCGCGTATAAGGCGGCGGACATTGCCAATATATTAACAAAGTCGGGTTATTCCGTCAAGGCGGTAATGACAAAAGCTGCGATGGAGTTTATAAGCCCGCTGACCATGCAGACACTGACGAAGCACAAGGTTTACACGGATATGTTTGAACCTATGGCCTATGAGGACGTCAGGCATATCTCGTTGGCTAAAGAGGCGGATCTGATTTTGATAGCGCCTGCTACAGCGAATTTTATCGGTAAGGTCGCTGCCGGAATCGCCGACGACATGCTGTCTACCATAGTGATGGCGGCCGGAAGCGCAGGTGTAATCATCTGTCCGGCAATGAACACGGCAATGTATGAGAATCCCATACTGCAGGCAGGGATTGAAAAGCTGGAAGGACTGGGATATTTGTTTGTGGAACCCAAGGAGTCTCTGCTTGCGTGCGGAGACACGGGGAAGGGCGCCTTGGCCGACGTGAATGTCATTATAAATACGGTAAAAGCCTTCTTTTCGTAATTAAAAGTAGAACGCTATAAGGAGCGGAATTAGAGAATGTTGGATCAATTTTCAAGAACCACGCTGCAGCTTGGGCGTGAGAATATGGAACGCATCTATGCGGCTAAAGTTGCCGTCTTCGGGATTGGGGGCGTAGGCGGCTATTGCGTGGAAGCGTTGGCGCGAACGGGGGTAAAGTCGATAGACCTGTTTGATGACGATAGGATATGCCTCACCAATCTGAACAGGCAGATCATCGCGATCAGAAAGACTGTGGGGCAATACAAAGTAGACGCGATGAAGGAACGTGTGCTGGACATAAACCCCGCCGCCGAGGTGGGAGCATATAAGACCTTCTACAGTCCTGAAACGGCGGAAGAAATCGATCTGACAGTCTATGATTATGTTGTGGACGCTGTAGACACTATGACTGCGAAGCTGGAACTGGTTTGCCGCGCCGAAAGCGCCGCCGTTCCCGTAATAAGCTGCATGGGCGCAGCGAATAAAATGGACGCTTCGGCCTTCGAAGTGACGGATATATATAAGACGTCTATGTGCCCGATGGCGCGTATAATGCGTAAGGAGCTGAGAAACCGCGGCATCGCTAAACTCAAAGTTGTTTATTCGAAGGAACCGGCGATGAAGCCCCTTGACGACATGGCCGCCAGTTGTAAGAATCATTGCATATGCCCCCCTGATACTGCGAGAACGTGTTTACAGCGCAGACAGGTTCCGGCAAGCAACGCCTTTGTTCCCGCCGTTGCGGGCTTGATAATCGCTGGTGAGGTGATAAAGGATCTCGTAGGATTCGGGGCTGCGGAGGGCGCGGAGCCAACACTGGATTCAGTATAACACTGAATCCGGCATAATACTGAATTTAACATTAAGGGTTTTTAGAAATCCCAATAAGAAGGATTTTAATATTGATATGGCTCAAAAAGCAATAATAGCTATGAGCGGCGGCGTCGACAGTTCTGTGGCAGCGCTTTTGACGCTGAAAGACGGATTGGAATGCGTAGGCGTCACCCTGAAATTATTTGAAAACAGCGATGTAGGCGCCGGTCGCGAGGACAGCTGCTGCTCACTGGAAGACGCCGAAGACGCGCGCAGAGTGGCCTACTCGATAGGCATGCCGCATTATGTGTTCGACTTCGGCGAGGATTTCAGAAGGGATGTGATCGATCGTTTTGTGAGCGAATACACAAACGGACGCACCCCGAACCCATGCATTGATTGCAATCGATTCATTAAATTCAAGAGGCTGATGGAACGCATGGATGCTATGGACTTTGATTATATTGTGACGGGGCATTACGCGCGTGTCGGATTTGATGAGAACAGCAAGCGGTATTTTCTGAAAAAAGCGGTCGATGAACGGAAGGATCAGAGTTACGTGCTCTATGGGATGAACCAGCATCAGCTTGCGCATACCCGTTTCCCCTTGGGCGGGTTTAACAAGTCGGAAGTCAGGGAGATCGCGGCTGAAAACGGCTTTGTTAACGCGAAAAAGCATGACAGTCAAGATATATGCTTTGTAATGAACGGAAAGTATGCGGATTTTATTGAAGAATATACCGGAGAAATCTGGCCTTGCGGGGACTTTGTAGACGATAGCGGCAGGACGCTCGGGAGGCATAAGGGGATAATAAGGTACACGATAGGTCAAAGACGCGGTCTCGGCCTGGCGCTGCCGGCACCCCTGTATGTGAGGGAGAAGCGCATCAGAGAGAATACCGTGGTTTTAAGTCCCAAAACCGGGATATTTTACCGAAAGCTGGTGGCTAAGGACATCAACCTCATTGCGGTTGCAAGAATAGATCAGCCTACTCGCGTTATGGCAAAGGTCAGTTATAATCAGCCTGAAGCCCCTGCCACGGTAATTCAGCAGGATGAAGATACGCTAAGGGTGGAGTTCGACGAGCCGATGCGCGCCGTCACGGCGGGGCAGGCATTAGTGCTCTATGACGGGGATACTGTACTGGGCGGCGGGACGATTGTTTCGGCCGGGTAGAACACGCGGCGGGACGATTGTTTCAGCCGGGTAGAACGCGCGGCGGGACGCTAATATAAAAGTGGTATTTCATCACTGTTTATGCCACAAGCATCAGCGGCGGAATGGGTGTTAAAATGGAATATGATTATGTGCTTAATGTAGATAAAGCAGGAATTAAGGCCAAGTATAATCACCTGAGGGATATCATTATGGAGATGGACAGCGTAGCGGTGGCGTTTTCCGGAGGCGTGGATTCAAGCTTCCTGCTCAAGGTCGCCCATGATATCCTGGGTGAGAACGCCATTGCCGTAACTGCGCGTTCATGCTCTTTCCCCGAACGTGAGCTGAACGAAGCGAGAATCTTCTGCGCTAAAGAGGATATAAAGCATTGCATCTGCAGGTCGGAAGAACTGGAGATAGAGGGATTTTCTCAAAATCCCAAAAACAGATGTTATCTCTGCAAATCAGAATTGTTCACCAAAATATGGGATGTGGCGCGGCGAAATGGCGTAAGTTCAGTAGCAGAAGGTTCGAATGTAGATGATGAAGGAGACTATAGACCGGGGCTTAAGGCTGTGAGTGAGTATAAGGTCAGAAGTCCGCTGAGAGAGGCCGGATTGAAGAAGGATGAAATCAGAGCCTTGTCAAAGATGTTAGATATGTCCACATGGAACAAGCAGTCGTTTGCCTGTCTGTCTTCCAGATTCGTCTATGGCGAGAGCATAACCGTTAAAAAACTGAAAATGGTCGAACTAGCCGAGCAACTCCTTCTTGATATGGGGTTCAGACAGGTGCGCGTCAGAATACATGGCGATATAGCCCGTATAGAGCTTGAACCAGATGAACTGATCATGTTGTTGGACGCGGGAAGGCGGAGCGATGTGTTAAGCAGATTGAAAGAACTGGGATTTTCATATGTAACCCTTGATCTCCAAGGATACAGAACCGGAAGCATGAATGAAGTCCTGCCGGAAATTCAGTATTAATATCGGGGATAATGGGTATTACTATAGCTATAAGTAAGTATGTTTTTGAGAGGCAATGGACTTGAGCAAGGATTTTATGACTGATTTTTCATTTGATATGATTAAAAATAACAAGATTGACGCCGCGTTTTACAATAAATGGGATGTGAAGCGCGGGCTTCGCAATGCGGACGGTTCGGGCGTCGTCGTAGGGCTTACGCGCGTGGGCGACGTTCACGGCTATGAGACGGGCGGTTCGGGAGGGAAGATCCCCTCGGACGGCAAATTATTTTTCCGCGGCTATGATGTTGAAGATATTGTGGAGAACTGTATAAGCGAGGATCGTTTCGGATATGAGGAGGTCTGCTATCTCCTGCTGTTCGGGGCATTGCCTGATCGCGGACAGCTTCGCAGCTTTGAGAAGCAGCTCGGCAGGCAGCGTGAACTTCCCAGTGGATTCATACGCGATATGATATTGACAGCCCCATCCCACAGCATTATGAATAAACTTGCCAGAAGCGTATTGGCACTTTATTCATATGATGAAAATCCTGACGACACTTCGATAGACAATGTTTTGCGCCAGTCTATAGAGCTGATTTCGTACTTTCCCGCACTCATAGCGGCGGGCTATCAAGCTAAGCGCGCGGCTTTCGACAATGAAAGTTTACATATTCATTTCCCTGATCCGGAGAGGGGTACAGCGGAGACTATATTGGGTCTCATCCGCGCCGCCAATGAGTTTACGGATTTCGAGGCGAAGATTCTGGACATATGCCTGATTCTTCACGCCGAACACGGTGGGGGCAATAATTCGAGCTTCACGACTCATGTGGTGACTTCCAGCGGGACAGACACATATTCCGCGATTGCCGCCGCTGTCGGTTCGCTGAAAGGGCCGAAACACGGAGGGGCGAACATAGAAGTCATAAATATGATAAAAAATATTCGTGAAAATATAGCCGATCCTACGGACGAGAGGCTTCTGCGCGACTACCTTGTCAGGATTCTGAAAGGTGAGGCCAATGACGGAAGCGGGCTGATTTACGGTCTTGGGCACGCGGTATACACCGTCTCGGATCCCAGGGCGACGCTGCTTAAGGGTATGGCGAAAAAGCTTGCGGAACAGAAAGGCCTTCTCGACGATTTTGCTTTATACACATTCATAGAAGAAGAAGGACCTCGGCTGTATGCCGAATATAAAGGAGTTGAGAAACTCATGCCCGCCAATGTAGATCTATATTCAGGCTTTGTCTACAAGGCTTTGAATATTCCGGACGAATTGGCGACGCCAATCTTCGCGGCAGCGCGAATTGCCGGATGGTGTGCTCATAGAATAGAAGAACTGATTGACGGCGGCAAGATCATGCGTCCAGCATATATTTGTGTGCAGCCGCATACGAAGTACCTGCCGATAGCTGAGAGGTAAACAACTTTTGAAGGAAAATAAATTCAGAATCATTAAAGGCGGGCTTCATCATTCCTTGCAAAGCTCTGATAAGCTTTTTTCAAACGCATTCGCGACAAACACCCGTTTGATGGGTGTTTTTGTGCTGTATATACATTGGATGATGGATTCCAAGGATTATGAGTCCGGGCTTCATCAGTTTTTCTATATTGACGCGGAAGAGTTTGGCATTGAGTCATACCGCGGCATACTCGGCGACGACGCTGACGCGCTCTATGAGGTCGAGCAGTCTATGCTCGGGGGATTAGGCGGTTCAAAGGTGGATCTTACGGAGAAGGAAGCGCTGTATCTCGCGCAGAGATTCTCGGCGATGAGCAATGACGCCGCCTCCAGGTTCCCTACGAGCAAGGATGAGTTTATGTTCCTGCTGTCGCCGCCTGTCGCCATGTCACTTTATGAGGAAAGCGCGCTGTTTTATAAGCTTTGCGTCTCGCTTGACACCAACGAGCAGCTTATAAATTATTTCCTTATGCGCTTTTTCGCGCGGGACGCCGAAGCTGTGAGGTATCTTTCCGGCAAATCCGTATCATTAGCGTCCGCTCCTAACCGAAACAGCGAGACCTTATGCAAGAATACTATAGAAAGATATGATAACGACGGTGAGATTTCATTCCTGTGCGAATCGCTCATAGAGAACAGCGGGCGTTATCAGCTCGTTATGTCGGAGCTTTATATCGACGCGAAGAAAATCAGCGCCTTTCTCATAAGATCGTCCTTCTATGTAAGCGCCACAGAGGCGGCTATGATGCTTGGACGTCCTGAATACATCACGGTTTACGAGATTTTGGGCGATCTGAATGACGCGCGGAATTCCATAGCGAAGCTCTATCCCGGCGCCATGCAGAAAAATCAGGAAAGCGGCGCCCTCTTCCTTCAGTTCAAAAGCAACAACGACCATCTGAAAGAAGCTGAATACCGCCTAAACGACGACATACGCGGGATTTATTTTATTACTGAATACGGTCAGCTGATAGCGGTATCCTACTCCCTCGGCGCGATCAACCGGATCGAAAAGGAATTGCAGGTCGCTATAGGCGCAACCATCATTCCTTCCGCGAAGTACGAATTCAAGGAATCGGTATTTTATGAGTTCGTTCAGGGCGATTTCGCCGAATTCTCGGAATTCATGGACTATCTTAACGAATACGAACCTGAAGATTAACTGAATAACAAACTAAAGGCTTCTTTGTTAATCCTCTTTACCGGCGCGTCACTCAAGTTAGCCAAAACTATCACCTGTGCCTTAAGCTCGGGGCAGATCCAGAAACTCGCTCTGAAGCCATCGTCCGTCCCCTCATGTCCATACAAGGTATATCCGTTCTGCTCTCTGATGAACCAGCCCAGCCCGATATGCTCGCCGTTGTTAGGCACAAGGGCGCGGGGCTTCGTAACATCCTTGTACATTTCTTCACTCAGCATTTTCTTATTGAGATGCGCTTCGCCCCATTTCATCAAATCCCTCGCGTTTGACGTGAGCGTAGAACTCGGAGCGTGCGCCCTGTTGTAAGGGAAAACCTTCTCCCTGACCGCCCGTCCGGATTCATCCCGGCGGTGCGGGGTACAGACACCGGCGGCGCGCAGCGCGGTCAGACTTAAGGCCTCTTCTATCTCTTCTCTGCCTGCCGTATCTGCATTCATAAGCCGCCCGGCAGGGGTTCGCAAAAAAGTAAGGAATGTTGTATTGTTCATACCCAGAGGCTTTAATAAGTCGTCATTTATGTAAGTTTCAAAGTCCGTACCCGAGACTTCCGCTATCAGAGCGCCCAGCAGCTCATAGCCCATGTTGCTGTACATAAAGCGATTTTCATCAGGCGGCCACAGCAATGCTTCTTCTGTCACCGCTTTAGATAAGACAAAGCGCTTGAGGGCGCGGGCGTCGGTCTGCGGCGTATTCCATTCGTAATCCTTGACGTCCGGCATGCCCGCCGTATGCGTGAGCAGGCGCCGTAAAGTCACACCCTCAAGCCCGCCGCCGCTCATCGTGAACCAGGGAGCGGCGGCGGACAAGGGTATGTCTAAATCAAGTATTCCTCTGTCCGCCATCCGCAATACAGCCGTCGCTACAAAGAGTTTTGATACGGAACCCGTATGAAACACAGCCTCCGCAGTCATCGGAATCCTTTCAACGGCGTCCATAAATCCCACCGCCGCTATGCAATCTATGCCCTCGTCCCCGGTTTTTTTCGACGCAGGTTCCGGCGGGCGTCCACCGTGAGCCGAATCTCCAACCGGCGCCGCAGGTTCCGGCGCTTGCCCGCCGCTCCCGGACTTCACGCCGATCACAAGTCCGGGGAGTTCATAACGCCGCAAGGCTTCATCAGCAAATGCACTCAAACTTTTTTGAACATTCATCTAAATTCTATTCGCATCCTTTCTCAGGTTAAACCTCGCCTATGTCGGATCTTGTTTCGAACCTGCCTATGTCAGATCTTGTTTCGAACCCGACTATGTTGACCTTAGGCTCAAGCCTTATCCGCAGCGGCTTTCAGCGCCGCCGCCTTGTCCGTCTTCTCCCAAGGAAGATCCAAATCAGGTCTTCCGAAATGCCCATAAGCAGCAACCTGCCTGTATATAGGTCTCAGGAGATCCAAATCCCTTATTATCGCCGCTGGTCTCAGATCAAAATAGTCGTTCACAATGACCGCAAGCTTTTCATCCGGGATTATCCCGGTTCCGTAGGTGTCTACCAGAATAGAAACCGGCCTGGCCACCCCTATGGCATATGCGAGTTCGATTTCACACTTCCTTGCAAGCCCCGCCGCGACGATATTCTTCGCCGCGTACCGCGCCGCGTAAGCCGCCGAGCGATCCACCTTTGTAGGGTCTTTGCCTGAGAAAGCGCCGCCGCCGTGCCTGGCGTACCCGCCGTATGTATCTACAATGATTTTTCTCCCCGTGAGTCCCGAATCTCCGTTAGGCCCGCCTATGACAAAGCGTCCTGTAGGATTCACAAAATATTTTGTTTCCGCGTCCAAAAGCCCCGCCGGTATAATAGGCTTTATTATCTTTTCGATCACCGCTTCCCGTATTTCCTTTTGACTTATCTCCGGGTCGTGTTGAGTCGATATAAGCACCGTATCCACTCTCACAACCTTATCGTCGTCGTATTCAACAGTAACCTGAGATTTTCCGTCCGGCCTCAGCCACGGCAATTCCCCCGATTTTCTCGCTTCAGCGAGTCTGAACGCGAGTTTATGGGCAAGTGAAATGGGCAGCGGCATAAGCTCAGGTGTATCATCACAAGCGAATCCGAACATGATTCCCTGATCACCGGCGCCTGTGGATTCGGCGTCGCCGATCAATACCCCTTCCTTATATTCCAACGCCTCATTCACGCCGAGGGCAATATCGGCAGACTGCTCATGAATGGCAGTGAGTACGGCGCAGGTGTCGCCGTCATAACCATATTCGCTTTTCGTATATCCTATATCCTTGATTACACTGCGGATCAGATGGGGGATATCCACATATGTTTTTGTGCTGATCTCCCCGACTACAAGGGCGAGACCTGTGGTCACGGTAGATTCCGCGGCCACGCGTCCCTGCGGGTCGTCTTTTATTATCGCGTCAAGTATAGCGTCCGATATCTGATCGCAAAGTTTGTCAGGGTGCCCCTCAGTCACTGATTCAGATGTAAAAAGTCTCTTGCTCATTTGTGGTTCCTTTCTCGGCCGGAGCCGTAACACTCTCCCCTTTACGACAGAAAAATAATAAAACCTCTTTTCAAAAGAAGAGGTTTTACATATCTGTTTCCTCATCTTTCAGGCGTTTCGCCTGTAGGATTTAGCACCTTCACGAACTGTGTATGAATCAGATTCATAAGTTCCGCAGGTTGCCGGGCTTCGCAGGGCCTATTCCCTCAGCCGCTCTCGATAAGGGGATATTCAGTTTTTTCCATCGCGGCGGATTTTATATCGTTTCACACATCCGGTCATACCACCGCAGATCCGAAATACACGAATCTCATATCAGTTGTACCCGTAATTTTAAAAAAAAACCATGATTTTATGATTTTTTCGCGCTTTGAAGACTGCAAGACTTCCTTAGCAGATACGCGGCAAGCCTTCACCGTACAGCACGTCTATCCGCCTGGTTCCGCCCAGCCTTGTCTTCATATATACCCCAGCCGTTCTTTCTCCGTCTATGTTCGCTGAAACGGCGCCGATAATCGCGGCGTTCCTGCCGTGACATACGCTTCTTACAGCAGCGAGCGCCTCAGCTGCTTTATCCTCGGCTACGAAAGCCACGAGCTTGCCTTCATTGCCCATGTAAAGCGGATCCAGTCCCATCAGTCCGCAGAATCCCTTCACGGCGGCGCTGACGGGTACCGACTCCTCCGCGAGCTCAATGCGGCACTGTGAAGCGGAGGCAATCTCGTTCAGCACCGTGCCTAAACCGCCCCTCGTTACGTCGCGCATCGCCCTGACCCGGGCGCCTGATGCGAACAGCGCTTCCGTCACATCACCCAGACAGGCGCAGTCACTCGCGATCATATTGTCTATGCCCATCCTCTCACTGAGGATACAGGCGTGGTGTTCACCAAGTTCGCCCGAGAGAATCACCACATCACCGGATCCGCAAGATGAGGCGCTTAGTACACGACCCTTAGGTACTTCTCCTATTCCTGTAGTATTTATATAAAGCCCGCCGGCTCCGCTGACGACCTTTGTGTCGCCCGCTACTATTAGAACACCGGCCTCCGCGGCCTCCGCGGCCATTGAAGCCGCCACCCTGTCGAGCAGTTCGGTTTCCAGTCCCTCTTCAAGAATAAATCCGCAGGTAATGTAGGCCGGTTTGGCGCCCATAACCAACAGATCGTTAACCGTTCCGCAGATACTGAGCTTTCCGATATTTCCTCCCCTGAATTCGAGCGGAGTTACAACGAAAGAATCCGTGCTCACTGCAATGTCGCCGGATACGCGAAGAACCGCCGCATCCTCCATCTTTCTCAATATAGGGTTCGAGAAACGCTTCCCGAATATATCTTCCATGAGGCGGGCTGAATCCCTGCCGCCGCTCCCGTGCGCTGCTGTAATCTTCATATTTTATACGATTTATCCTTTTTAGGAGAGACCCAATTTAAAGGTCATGGTGACTTCGCCCGTTTCTTTGTTGACCGTTATTTTCTGGTTTTCCAGACCCAATTCCTTGCCTGTGGACATTTTGAACAGTCCGGCCAGGAATTGCATACCGCTGTCCATCACTTGCTCCAGCTCGACCGCTTTGACTTCGCTTTCGCCCGGCATAGCTTTTTGCTTTTCAGCCGCTTCTTTTTCAGCCGCTTCTTTTTCGGGCGCTTCTTTTTCAGCCGCTTCTTTTTCAGTGGCTTCTTTTTCGGGCGCTTGCGGCTTGTCCGCGTCTTCGTTCTCAAAATACGCAAATCCGATATCTTCAGTTAATTCATCCTCGTGCTCCATCGTTCCTTCGGGTGCGCTACCGGAAATATCCTCCGCGTCTCCTTCATCTTTGGGCAGGTTGACGAAGGTCTCCAATTGATCGATGAACTGCGAACGTCCCTTTGATGAGAAATCAACGTAGTCCGTTTTATTGCCGCCGTCCAAAACACTTTCGAAGAGGTTCTGTTTTACCAACAAACCGGCGGCGATCTGCTGTTCAATGGAATCCCGGGTAATCAGGTTGTAAATCGTGAGCTTATTGCTTTTTTGACCCAGGCGGTCGATACGTCCGATGCGCTGGTTCTTTTTGGCGGGATTCCAGGGAAGCTCGAAATTGATCAGCGTATCCGCGATTTGCAGATTCAGTCCGGCGCCTCCGGCTTCTGTCGACAGGAAAACTTTACATTCAGGGCTGTTTTCAAATTTGCGGATCATATCGCCTCGTAATTTGACGGGAACCTTTCCGTTAAGTTCCACAAACCCAATTTTGTTTTGTCTGAGCAACTGTCCGATCAGCTTATGCACCTTGATCCACTCAGAAAAAATGATGACTTTGCGGTCGGTATTTTTCAGGTCAAACTGTTCTAAAAGGATATGTTCCAATTCCGCCATTTTGGGAGATACGTTCGTTTCTTCATCGATCAAGTAGGTCGAATCACAAACCATGCGCATGTTGGCAAGCAATAACTGCAACCGCTGTAAGTCATATGCAGTAAGAAATTTCTTGCGGATTATGGAGGCGATTCCTTTGGCGTAAGATGCGTGATATTCAGCCTGCTTGGGCGACAATTCAACGGGAATGTCTACTTGCAGCACATTGGGCATCTGATCCAATACGTTTCTTTTTTCACGCCGGATCAATATATCCGCCAGTTTCACGTTAAGCTCTTGAAGATTGTAATAGCCGTTGATTTTATTTATTTTTTCGGGATCGAAAAGGCAATGCTGATATGAAAATTCCCATAGCGGTCCGAGGAAATACGGGTCGAGTACGCTGATAATCGAGAAAATGTCAATCAAGCGGTTTTCGATAGGCGTACCGGTGATGACCAGCGTATGTTTGGGTTGCAGCCGTTTGATGGCAGATGAGGTTTTCGTTTCAAAGTTTTTGATCTTCTGAGCCTCGTCGAGAATCAGGAAATCGATCCCGGCTTTGTTGATGGCCAAACTGTCGCGCAAAACCGTCTCATAGTTGACGATAAAGAAAAAATAATTGTCGTCAAGATACAGGACTTCCCTTTCGTTTGGTTTGCCATCCACGATCAGCGCTTTTTCGTTTGTGAACGCTTCGATTTCTTTTTTCCACTGGGATTTTAAGGTTGCAGGACAAACGACCAGCGTTTTGCTGAAACCGAACACCTGCTTTTTGAACACAGCCGCCGCTGCTGCCTGAAGCGTTTTCCCCAAGCCCATTTCATCCGCGATAACAGCCGCTTTTTTAAACAGGACAAATTCCACGCCCTCTTTTTGATAAGGGTACAGTTCCGCTTTGATAAGAGGATACGCGGGTTTGTGGGTTTGCTCAAGTTCTTTGAGCAAAGATTGTTCAAAAACGCGCTCTACCTTTTCTGTAACCTCGGGGCGGATGCAAATCATTTCAAATTCCGCTGCTTTTTCGATAAAACCCAGGAAAGATTTGATTGCGGATTCTGTATTTTCAATATAATTCTGCTTTTTGAAGTGCCGTGAGATCAGCAGCTGCTCGTCCACAGGCAATTTGTGGGGATAGTGCCAGGTGATCCTGTATTCGTTCAACGGGTCGCAGAACACTTCGATAAACGGGTACGTTTTGTCCATCCGTTCAAACAATTCGGGATTTTTCTTCAATTCGTCGAATGCGAACATAATATGTTTGGTGGTTCCCAGTTTGTTGAGCCGAGAATCCCAACTGTCACTGTATCCGGTTTCCGCTTCAAAATCACGCAGGAATATCTTGTATTTCATGTCGTGTTCGTTGGTTAAAGTGTGATCACCGTAGATGTTGTTTGCCCACCGTATATGGTATGGAGCCTTTTCAGCCTTTTGTCTGCGCTCGGTCAGCACACGTTTAATCATGCCTTGGCGGGTGTATTTTTTATGTTCTATTTTTACCCTTGGGTCAAGGAGACTCAATTCCTGCTCGTATTGCAGCAAACAGGCGTAGGAAAAGCGATCCCACGCCACCGGTTTATTGTTGACCGCCGGCGTCAATTCGAAAACACCGCCATGTCCGCCCCCGATCAACAGGGAGTATTCTGCGGTTTTGCTTTCACTTGCGGTATTTACCAGAAAATCAATGGATACCGCTGACTGAGACAGGATTTGGCAATCGCAGTTATGAAACAGGATTTCTCCATGGGCGATTTCTTCACCGTGCAGTTGCGATGATACTTCATCTTTAATAGATTTAAGATTCATAAGATCTTCAACCTCCATGATGTTTGTATAATTTAGTCTATTCTATCATAAAATATTGTATTTTTCAAATTAAAACATTAGAAATTACAACGGCTTTGGCGAAAAACGCGAAACCGGCGCCGAAGCTTTCTTACTTACTTATTGAATTCAGTATTAAATCTCCGTTTTTTGTTTTTAGCGATTTTACAGCTAGTTTTATACCTCAACACCTGGTATAATATCCTCATAGCAAGCAATTAAGCAATCATGGACGTACAAAATTGATACTTGAAAACTACACAGACGGATAATCCGTGAATATTGGATTTGGTATATATGTTGTTGCATTGAACCGGACAAGAAAGATCGGGGAGGGGGCGGTTAAGCCCCATCTGTAAAAAAGGAGGTGTCCTCCATGAGAAGTCCTTAATCCGCTCTGTAAATTACAAATATCACGACTAAGATCCATAACAACTTGACACCGTCTTATGATGCGTGTCTGGCGTCCAATGAAAAGGAGAATATCATGAAAAAATTCTGCTCATTGCTTGTTTGTGTAATGTTGTTCGTTACATGTCCATTGAGTCCCTTGGCGATCGGCGGGGAACCGTTCGACGCTTTTTCATTCCAGTACAGCCCGATGACCGACGCAGAGGTGTTTGCAAAGCTTGATGCCGCACCCCGCGCGCCCGAAGGCGGCGGCATATTGTCGCAGCTTTCCGGGAAGACGTATAAAATTACGAGCGAGCCGAGTCTGACGCTTGAACTCACCTTCGACGCACAAAGCGCGGACGTTTCGGTTTCCGCCCAGTTGCCGCCGATTTTTGGGGCAACCGAACCCACGCAGCTAGAGTTCACATCGGAGTATGCGGGGCTTGCGTCGGGCGACTTCGTGCTTGTAGGGTTTCGTGAACCCGACACTGCGAAGGCTTGGGCCGTCGTTTTGAATCTAAAGAACGGTCTTGCGGCTGCCTACGAGGTGTTTTTCAAGGAAACCCCATCCGAGTGGTTTGGTCTAACACCCGCGCGTGAAACGCAGCGGAATGTTTATATTGGTAAAATTGAGGGCGTCGGTTCTTCCGTGAAACTGCCATCGGCCACAAACCGCTTGACCGGTAAAGCGGTTTTGTGGGAAAACGATCTGGGAAGGTTCTACACAAACTATGGCACAAACTCGTGGTCTGCTTTCTATCCGCTCGGGCAGCCGGAAGGCTTGGCCGGATCATGGACGGCGCCGTCCGATTATTTAGACTTCCATGACGCGCGCCACTTCTTGTACTCCCGTACGGAATCCTACTACTCCGGTGCGACCTTGGTCGAGCTGCTCGACCTGCATCTCGTATCGCAGATCGGTCTTAAAATCGGCTTCGACGCAGACGACACACTGGAGTTTAAGCTATACCGCGGCGACGGCAAAATCCTGGGTTCGTACGCAGCCTACGGCGGTTTTGCTGCGTCCGAGGCAGTAGGCAACCCAGCTTTTCGTTGGGGTTATAGACCGAGCAGCGAAAAGCTGACAGAAGAGGAGGTCATTGAGGCGATAGAAGTCGAAGGTTCCTGGACCAACGCATTTGGGGGCCCCGGCAAAGAAGAAAGGATGTATCCATTATCGGACAAACTCAACGGCGAGGCATTTTCGCTCGTATTTGACGACGGCCTCACGCTGGAGTATCAGTTCACGGATGTCAACGATCTGAAATTCCGCGAGGCAGGCGCGCAGGATTGGAAGACCGGGCGCTATGAGGCTTTCGAGGTTGACGCCAATCTTATCTTCTTTACACATGCGATCGATGATAAGTTCCCGGATAAGATCTACTTGAACGTCGTTGATTTCGACAACGGACTCGCCACCTGCATGAACTCGGAGATCCTTGTGGATGAGGCGACTCCGCGCATGTGCATCCCTACCTTCCATTTCGGCGTCCTAAACAAGAGCGGCATAACGCCGGTCTCAGAGCGCCACGGTTTCTCCAAAGGTCTGCTGGGCAGATCGTTCACGTGGACGTATAACGACACCATGGTTTCGCAGCATTATTATGCCACACCCGACTCTCTGTATTATGCGATCATGGGGGAGAGCGGCGATGCTTTCCTGATGTGGAGCTGCGACGCTTGGTATGTGAAATTCCGTGAAAACGTCTACCTTATCAGTTGGCTGGAGTCGTTTGGATCGGGTCAGAACGATTCCAAGATCTTCAACCTGAACACTATGCACGACGCCGGCGTTTGCTATGGCATCCCCGACGGGGGGCCATTTGAATACAACACGTACGGTTCGGAGGCGAGGCACGCCGGTACGGTCGACGTGTCTTCGATTTATGGGAAAGAGAGCCAGCCGGAACAGTCTTATACCGTGAGATATGAGTTAAACGGCGGCACAGGAAGCTCTGTTACAGACAGCACGTTGTACTCGCCCGGCGCGTCCGTCGTCGTGAAGGGCATTGGAAATGCCACAAGATCAGGCTACACCTTCGCGGGTTGGAACACGGCGGCGAACGGCACAGGCGTCGCATATCAGCCGGGGGTAAGCTTCACCATTAATAGGAACACCCCATTGTACGCCCAGTGGACGCGAGTCAACAACAATAACAGCAGCAGCAGCGCCGGCAGCGGCAGCGGCGGCGGAGGAGGCTCGGTCGTCACCCATCAGGTGACATTCGACAGCCAGGGCGGCAGCGCTGTGGCGGCGCAGACGGTGACGAGCGGCCGCGCAGCGGTAAGCCCCACGAACCCGACGCGCGCAGGCTATGTCTTCGGCGGCTGGTACACGGACGCGGCGGTGACGAGCGCCTACAGCTTCACCACACTCGTCACGGCGCCTATCACGCTGTATGCCAAGTGGGCGGAGGACGACGGCACAGGCGCCGCGGAGACCCCCGCCGAGATTCCAGTGACTTCGACTCTCAACGAGACGCCGTTTTCCGACGTCGTCGGGCACTGGGGCTATGGGGACATAGAATACGCCTACAAGGCCGGCTGGATGAACGGCGCCTCCGCGAACCAATTCGCGCCGAACGTCCAGATCGAACGCGGCATGATCGTCACAGCGCTGTGGCGGATTGAGGGTTCACCGGCTCCCACGGCGCCGGCGTCGTTTAACGATGTGGAGGCGAACGCCTACTACGCGCAGGCAGTGGCCTGGGCGGCGGAACACAACGTGGTGAACGGCGTTGGCGACGGACTGTTTGCGCCGCTGCGTCAGGTGACGCGTGAACAGGTGGCTACGATCCTCTATCGGTACGCGCAGTACAAGCAGTATGACGTGAGTGCACAGGGTGATCTGAGCAAGCTCCCGGACGCCTCGGCCATCTCCGGATACGAGGATGCTCGCGCGTCTGTCGCATGGGCTGTGGGTGCGGAGTTGCTCCGCGGCCGTGATAGCGGCGTGCTGGATCCGCTCGGTACTGCCACTCGTGCTGAAATGGCCGCCCTCCTGCATCGCTTCCACCTCGCCTTCGCGGCGCCGGCGGCGCCGGCCGAAGGGGAATAATGTAAAACGCTAGAAATCAAGTAGGGGGCTGCCCAATGATGGGCAGCCCCCTACTTGATTATTTATCAGAACAGAGTTCAGCTTGTAACGAGTTTCTGCGTGACGCCATAGGCGTCTATTGCGGCGAATAACGAAAAAATAAAAAAGCTTAGGTTTCGATCTCGCACTTGGCATGAATAGCATTTTCTGATAAACTATGCTTATAGCACACTAATTGTTCGGCTTTGTTTAAATTGAGCGCAGAGACGCCATCATTTAACGAGCCAAGGCCGGGAGACAGCAAATTCCTTGATTCCAAGGCGTTTGTGAACTATCGGCTTTGTTTTTGTATCGTGAATCATGCTGAATTTTATGCAATCGTGAGAACTGGAGGTTATAATGTTTCGACCTGCTTCGGCAAGCAGACCCAAGGGGGATACAAACGCGATAACAGAAGCGGATCCTATAAATGAGAGCGAGCACGCAAACAAAGGTATTTTGAAGCGCAAAGTTGAGCATTGGAAGAATCAATTGCTCGACCTCTCAAAGCGTAATAAGATGATAAACTATCGTGAAACGAAACGCACTACGCTGAAAATTCTGGCGCCGGAGTTCACGGAGCTTTTTAATCGCCTTGCCGTCAATGAGGAAGAACTCACCTTTCAGCGCCCCTTTGACAAGGATTCTGATTTAAGAACGTTTTCAATGTTGTCGCTCTTGGAAGCATTGTCGTACCCGATTCCTGTTCATGTCGGTGAGATTAAGACTGAAGACTCGCTCGCTGAAAGGAGAATAGCGCTGAACAACCTGCGCTCGAAATCAAAACTTGCCAGGGATGAACAGGGCGCTAATATCCTCTATCTCTCGTTCGGATTCATCGAGTGGAGAGAAAACAGCGCGTCAAGCGCGCCATGGTTGAGGTCGCCGGTGCTTATGATGCCTGTGTCGCTGAAACTCAAATCGATACAGGCACCGTATACCTTGCTTCGTTATGATGACGACATCGAAGTTAATCCGACGCTTGATCACCTCTTTAACGAGCGTTACGGGATAGATTTACCGGCGTTTGAACTTAACGGAGAGGAAAGCATTGAACAGTATATGCAAAATATAGAGGAAATCGTTGAGGGGTATGGATGGAGGTTGATTCGCGAAGTTAGCCTAGGCTTACTATCTTTTCTCAAAATAAGTATGTATCATGACCTCAATAATAATTACGATCGAATGCTTAAAAACCCTGTGATCAGAGCAATAAGCGGCGACACAAATGCAGTCGGCAATATTCCGATAGAGGTGATATTCTTCGACCATGACAGCGTGCATCCGAATGAGTGTTATCAAGTATTGAATGCGGACTCCAGTCAGCAGGACGCGATTTTACTCGCGAAGAAAGGGTTTAGCTTCGTTATGCAGGGGCCTCCGGGGACGGGCAAGAGCCAGACCATTACAAACATCATCGCCGAGGCATTGGCGGACGGGAAGACTGTTCTCTTTGTATCTGAAAAAGCCGCTGCTCTTAGGGTAGTATATAAAAGGCTGACCGAAGTCGGTTTGGATGATTTCTGCCTTGCCTTACACAGCCATAAGGCAAATAAAAAGGAGATTCTGGACAATATAGCCGCAAATCTTGATTTACCGCGTAAACAGATGAGGGATAGCGATATGTTTGAACTCACTGAATTGTTTCAGGACAGGATGGCCTTGAATCGATACGCCCTAGACTTGCACGAAGAAATTCCTCCTTTGGGAAAGAGTTTGTACGATGTGTTTGGGGAACTGATGGCTCTGCGGGATGTCCCATACATTCAGTTCAAGATTGAGCCGCCCGCGTCAGTTTCTAAGACGTCGGAATCTTCGGCGCCGGTTTCACCTGCGTCCATTTCCGCGGCGCCGGTTTCATCTGCGTCCATTTCTGCGGCCTCAGAATCATCAGTTTCTCCGGCGGCAATCTCATCATCCGCCTATAATACCATGCTCTATAGGGTGGCCGCCTATGAGAAAGCTTTACAAAATGTTGGAATAAGGTTTTCCCAAAATCCTTGGGCGGGAACTGTTGTAAAAACGGTGAACCGGTCGTTAAGAGACAAACTGTCACACAATGTAGTGGGACTGGAATGCTTGCTATCGGTGATGGATGAGTCTCTGTACGAAATTGTAACTTCTTTTGAGTTGAAGGAAGCCTGCACGTGGGCGGATGCTTTATGTGTGATTAAAATATTCGAGGCTATTGAGAAAACGCCCTTGTTTCCGATGGGATGGTTGCATGATGAGGAGCGCGCCAAACTGCTCGAAACCGCAAAACAGGCCAGGGAGGAAAAGCGGATGCTGACCTTCGAGTGTATTTACACCGAATCGCTGGTACTAAATAAAAATGCGATTCTTCGAGAATGGGAAGAATCCGTCTTGACCATAGACGCGAATGCTATGCTGCGGCGCTTCAAAACGGAATATACGTCATTCCTGAAAATTTTTAAGGCGATGTACCACGCAGATGTAAAAAATGTTCGCGGCTTGTCCAAGAGGATGGGCGCAAAGTTTTCAGACGCCGAAATAGTTTCAATGCTTCAGCAAATAATTGAAATCAATGAGGAAATACGTTGGCTTTCCGATAACCGGGAGATATTAAACACGGCGCGGAATAGGGATTACTCAAAATACACCGAGATGTTCGGTAAGCAGATAATAGGCGTGGATGCGGACTGGAACCCCATTATATCGGACTTGGAATCGGTGGGAGTTTTACTTGCCCATGAAAACGCAGCGATTATGACAGAATCGTTCATCAGACGTTTCTGCGACAATGCCGACTTCCGCGAGAAGATTAAGACGGTAAAGGCCGATTTAGCATACCAAATCGGAGAAAGCTCAAGAGGTTACGCCAAGTTCAAGAAGTTATTCGATAAAACCGTCGACTTTGACAATATGAGGCTTTCTGAACTCGCCGGAAGAATCGCAGCGTGTCTTGACAACATAATGCTGCTTGACGACTGGCTTGCCTGCATCGAGACTAAGGCAAGCTGTGATGAACTGGGACTGTCGGACTTTACCGATAAGATAGAGCAGAGCGACAATACGCTCAAAGATGTGGTCAGCATATTCAAACGAGGTTTCTATGAATCGTGGGTGCAGTCCGTCATAGGCGGCAGAAAAACCGTGGAGCAGTTCCGCCGTCACAACCATGAGGAAAAAATCAAAAGATTTGCCGCGCTTGACGAGCGGCAGCTGCTTATAGCCCGAGAACGTCTCAGGCAAAGGATCATTAGCGGGATTCCGGATAAAAACATGGTTTTATCCGCCAAGGATGAATTCGGTGTATTGCAGCGGGAAATCAACAAAAAACGCCGTATTACGCCATTGAGGAAATTGTTCAAGACCATTCCGAATTTGCTGCTTAAACTTAAACCATGTATGATGATGTCCCCGCTTTCTGTTGCGTATTTCTTAGAAGCGGGATTATATGAGTTCGATATGGTTATCTTCGACGAGGCGTCACAGATATTCCCGCAAGACGCTGTTGGCTCCATCTTCAGGGGCAAGCAGGCCATTATCGCCGGCGACAGCAAGCAGTTGCCTCCGACTAACTTCTTTGCAACCAGTACAAGCAATGACGGCGGCGGCGGCTTTGAAGAGGAAGATGAAGATAAAGAAGATGAAATGGAAATCTACGATTCCATATTTGAGGAGACCGCAGGCGTTCTTCCAAAACGAACATTGCTCTGGCATTATCGCAGTAAGCATGAGAGCCTGATCGCCTTTTCAAATCGGAAGATTTACAAAAACGAGCTTGTCACTTTCCCAAGCAGTGTGAGTGACGGCGCTGATACCGGAGTTGAGTTTGTATTCGTTGAAGACGGGATTTATGAGGGCAAGGGACGAAACACATCTGAAGCCTGCAGATGCGTTGAACTTGTCAGACGGCACATAGAGACAAGCCCCGACAGGTCGCTCGGCATAATCGCCTTTAGCGAGAGTCAACAAAAGACCATCGTTGTAGAGCTTCAAAAGTTCAGAGAACAGCATCCGGAGTATGAAGATTTCTTCTCTGAGGACAGAGAAGATGAGTTCTTTGTAAAAAATCTCGAGAATGTTCAAGGCGACGAGCGGGATACGATTATCTTCAGCGTCAGCTATGCAAAGACCAAGGAACAGCGTGACGGCAAGCGCCCTATGGCTTTGCGTTTCGGACCTCTCGGTCAGAAAGGCGGAGAACGCCGGCTCAACGTCGCCATTACCAGGGCAAAATGCAATGTCAAGTTGGTCAGTTCAATACTGCCTTCGGATATAGACTTGAGCCATACTGAGTCCGAGGGCATTAAGATGCTTCGGCAATACATTGAATTCGCGATGAACGGCGCAGAGGTGCTTCATACAGGGGAAAGGGAGGGCGAAAAGGACGTATTCCTGGATATAGTGGCGGACTTCCTTATTTCTCACGGATGTAAAATCAAAAAACACGTCGGCTGTTCGGAGTATAAGATCGATATAGCTGTCGTCCACCCAGACAATGAGAATTGCTTTGCCGCCGGTATTGAGTGTGATGGGCTTTATTACGGCGGGGCTCAAAGTGCAAGGGATCGTGACCATCTGCGTAAATCTATTCTTGAAGCGATGGGATGGCGTATTTTCAGGGTTTGGTCGCCCGAATGGATGGCGCGGCAAGACATTGAGGCTGAAAAATTACTGACTTTCATCGACACGGCAATCAAGGAATTCAAAGAGGTGAAGGTATGACGACTCACATGAACGCGCCGGAGACTGTGATTAACAGTGAAATTCTTGAATCATATGAAACGGATGCCGACAGTGCATCATCGAGCGGTCAGCTATTAGATGCAGGGATGGTCGTCTGCGGAAGGTACATCGTCGAGCGGAGGCTTGAAGTCGCCTCCGGCGAGGCGGATCTGTACCTCTGCTCATACGGGGATGAAAATTACGTTGCAAAACTGTACAAGCGTCAGGTCGCCGTCAAGCGAGACGTTGTGAATCGTTTGCTGCAAATCGACTCGCCATATGTCGCAAAGCTCTTTGAATCGTCAACGCATAATGGACTTCCGGTTGAGATTCTGCATTATTACAAAAATGGGAGTCTTCAAGGAAAGACCTGTTCTCATGATGAATTGCTCCGCATGATTATTCCTAATATTAACGAGGGGTTAAGGGTTCTTCATCAGGCGGGTATTATCCACAAGGATTTAAAACCATCCAATATAATGCTGGCGGACGACGGCAAGAGCGCCGCAATAATCGACTTCGGGATAAGTTCTGTTATGAGTGATAGAGGCGCCGTTATCGTGACTAAGACGGGGATGACCCCTGAATACTCTGCGCCGGAGACTTTCAGGAACCTGTTTCTCGAAGAATCAGACTATTATTCCTTCGGGATAACGTTATTCGAGCTGTTTACCGGGTATGCGCCCTATGCAAATATGAGCGCAGAAGAAATCGCTCAGTACGTCTCCGTTCAGAGAATTCCGTTTCCGGAGGATATGCCTGCGCCGCTCAGTGATTTTATTTCAGCCTTAACATATTATGACATTACTTCTCGCAGCAACAAGAATAATCCGAATCGCCGGTGGACATATGAAGAAGTGAAAAAATGGCTTGCCGGTGAGAGTCTTCTTATCCCCGGCGAGGGAGTGGGGAATGTTGGGAAAGGCACCATGCCGCCGTACCGTTTTATGAATGAATCCATAACAGACCTAAAGGCGCTTGTGGAAGCATTCGCTAAAAACTGGGAAAAGGGGAAAAGAGATCTTTTCCGCGGCATTTTATCCGCTCATTTTCGCGGCTTTAATCAGGAACTTGCAGAACAATGTATGGCCGCAGAGGAAGAGGCCGGCAGAACAAACGGCAAGGATGATATAATCTTCTGGAAACTGCTGTATAAGTTGAATCCGGGGCTTAAAGGATTCTACTGGAATGGAAGAACCTTCGAGAGCCTGCCCGCCCTCGGGCGTGAGTTGCTTGACCGGCTGTGGAAGAACGATAGATCACAAGATAAGTATTACAGGACGGTTTTGTCGGAGAAGCTGCTGACTGAATATGCAGCAATGGCAGCGCCGAAAAACGAGGCCTTGAAAAAAGCTGCCGCCGCTCTTGAAGACTCTTATCAGATTGAAATGAATGAACGTACCGACATGAAGAAGACATTTTATATGATGGCGTATACATTGTCAGGGCAAAAGTTACTAAACATCGAGGGGCGGCAATTCAGAACCGTCGGCGAATTCGCCGGGTATATGCGGGAATGCTTTGAAGAATCCGTTGAAGCCTTTGAGCGTGCGTGCCGCAAATTGATCGACTATAATGGCAATCTTGATATTCAGCTTGAAACCTGGCTGATAAGCATAGGCAAGAAGAAAGAGCTGGACAATTGGCGCGCGCTTATGAGCGGCTAGAGGATGGGAGATATACGCGTATTGCGAAAGGAGGATAACTGATGGCATTGTCTAAGTTTAAGCTCTGTCCCGCATGCGGAGAGCATAATCCTCCCGCGTTATTAGAGTGCAAGAACTGCGAAACAGACCTTACCGGGGTTCGGCTTGTCGACGAAGACATATGTCAGCCGCAAGCACGCTAAGCTCATCATCGTCGAGTCTGAGATCTACATTGAGAATCTGAGCGGAACAAATAATACTTTCGTAAACAATACACTTATACCCAATGACGTTCCGCGCCTGCTCGAAAACGGGGATGAAATCGGCCTTGGCGGAAGACTGCTTAATGGTGAAAGACAAGCCCAAGCCGCCTATCTTGTGATAGAGGCGCCGATATGAACATAGCGCGGATACTCTATCCCGTTAAGGTTTTGGGACCGGGAAACAGGATCGGAATATGGCTGAGCGGATGCCCGAGAAGGTGTAAGGGCTGCAGCAACCCCGAACTATGGGAATGGCGTTCAGAATTCGAGCTTTCTGTTTCAGAAGTGCGCAAGCTCATAATGAAAATCGCCGCTGCAAGCAGTGTTGACGGCTTCACAATAAGCGGCGGTGAGCCTATGGTACAGGCTGAAGAACTCGCCGGGCTAGTGGACTGTCTCAAAACAGTTAGCGGCGACATACTCATATATACCGGGTATACATATACTTCTTCAAGGATATGGGCTATCAGACGGTTGTGTTTTTTGACAGCATGCAAGGCTTTTATAACCCATGTGAAGACGGCAATATTGAGGCTTTTGCCAAACTGACCGAAACGAAGCTTGATGGGAGATATGTCAGGGCAGAGTTTGGCGGCAAGAGCAATTCAGCCGCAGCTGTCATCCGAAGGGCAGTCGGGCAAAACGCGAGCGCAACGGCGGTAATAATGAGCCTTGCGTCACGATATATTACTTCGCCGGACCCACGGGTACGGGTAAAACCGATTTCGCTTGATTGCACTGGCTAGATTGACTATATGCGCACGTTGTGATACTATTGTATATGAGAGGTGACATTATGAGTACAACAAATATTAATATACGTGTAGATACAGATATAAAACGACAAGCGCAGGACATTTTTAACTCACTTGGGCTGGATATGTCAACGGCAGTAAACGTTTTCTTGCGGCAAGCGATACAGAAACGCGGCATACCTTTTCCGATAACAGAAAATCAGGCGTCCCTGAGAAAAACGCCTCACCGTGGAGGTTGGGAAGGCAAGGTTTGGATGGCAGATGATTTCGACGCTCCGTTGGACGACTTCAAGGAGTATATGTGATGAAGTGCATTATGGATACACATACCATCATTTGGCTTGCCGAGAACTCGCCCCGCCTGTCTTCGAACGCAGCTCGCGTGATTCTTGATACTGACAATATGGTCTGTGTTAGTGTCGTTTCGGCTTGGGAGGTCGCAATCAAATGCAGCATTGAAAAACTCAAACTTGTTGGAGGCGTTTCTGAGTTTTACAGGATGATAATATGAATAAAACAAACGCGCTGCGAATACTTGAAGCCGCTAAAGTCACTGTCACAACGCGCGAATACGATGTATCGGACGGTGAAATCTCAGGCGTTGCTGTTGCCGCCAAAATAGGGCAGGCGCCGGAGCGCGTATTCAAGACCCTCGTGACCGAGGGTAAAAACACCGGCTTGAACGTGTTTGTCATTCCGAGCAATGTAGAACTTGACCTTAAAAAGGCGGCCTCCGCAGCAGGCGATAAGTACATCGGAATGATAAAATCGCGGGAGCTTGAACCGAAAACAGGATATATACATGGCGGTTGTTCGCCGATCGGAATGAAAAAACAATTCCCGACATTCATAGATGAAACAGCGCAGTTACACGAAACCATAAACGTCAGCGGCGGGCGTATTGGCTTGCAAATCGAGATTTCGCCTAACGACCTCGCAAAGCTGACCGAGGCGGTGTTTTGCGATTTGTTTTGAATACCCATATTCCACTCTACGATTTCCCGGCGACGGGAAGCCTAACTTTTGCGACCGATCAATAATTGGTTGACAAATGACCAAATGAAACGAAAAAATACAAAAAATACTACAAAGTTACAATAATTATTACTAAATTATTGTACCCAAACGCCCCTTATGATAAAATAATAATAATAGTTTGTACGTTTGAGATTATTTACGGATCAGATGAGGTTATATAAGGGGGGTTACGTACATGAGGAGACATGATTTTTCGCGTCGCCGGATAATGGGCGTTTTTGCTGTTACCGCGATTCTTACATTAGCATTTTCAGTGCTGCCGGAAGCAGTTTTTGCGGAGGGCGCCAAGCTGCCTGTGGTACTGCGGCAGCCTGCGGACGCCACTTACGCCGAGAACGCAACGGCGCGTTTCTATGTGTCCGCCTCCAGTCCGGAGGGCGGATATCTCACATATCAATGGTATCGATCAGAAGCATTTCCAGCGCCCGTAAGCGATCCCAACGGGGATGGGAAAGCCGC
>JAISED010000038.1 GCA_031264295.1 Eubacteriales Family XIII. Incertae Sedis bacterium
GTCGTCTGCGGCGGCGTTGGCGTTCTCCCTGTCACCGTCGTCGCGGCGGCGGACACGGAGGTCTGCTTTATGGACTTCCAGCGGGTGATCTCAACCTGTTCCTCCGCCTGTATGTTCCACACCCTGCTTATCCGCAATATGATAGGTGTGTTCGCCCGCAAAAACATAATGCTGGCGGGTAAGATGGAGCATATTACGAAGCGCACCACCCGCGAGAAACTGCTGTCGTATCTGTCGGAGCAGTCCAAACTGCGCGGCAACAAGAGCTTTGAGATACCGTTTGACCGTCAGGGACTTGCAGACTACCTCTCTGTTGAGCGCAGCGCTTTATCGGCTGAGATGTCGCGATTAAAGGCAGAGCGCATAATCAGCTACCGCAAGAGCCACTTTGAATTATTGGAGAGATACGACTTATGAGCAAGCCGACACCGAAACATTTCGTCTATATATTTCCCGTTTCAGCATTGTCCTCGGTGAAGCCCTGACTGTAATAGATGTTGCAAGGAATCCATAATTTCGTTCTATTACAGTAAACCACCAAAATTTAATTCCTTTATTTTCTATTTTTTATATTATTTAACATTGACAATCTCTCTATGACACTTTATAATTATACTGCTTAGTAGATTAAACACAAGCAAAAACTTATGAACATAATATTGACAATAACCCCTGCATGTGGTATGATCGATTTGAACCTTATAGTGACATGTTCTCAAAACGAAAACCCGCAGGTGCTGACTGCGGGTTTTCATTTTGGGTTATCTGTCGACGTTGTTTCAGTCTAACCACTTGCAAACATAGTAACTGATCATGTTTGCCATAACTGAAATTACAAAACCTATAAAAAGTGACATATTCTCACCTCCTTTCGGCTGAAAGAGGTTCGACAGCAGATATAGTATATCACAAGTAAATGGGAAAGCAAGAAAATTGAATAAAATGTAAAATAAGTAATTTTAAAGGAGATAAGGATGGAGAGACAAAAACGCGCCGCCGCTATACATGATATTTCTTGTTTCGGCAGGTGCTCGCTCACTGTAGCATTACCTGTGTTGTCAGCCGCCGGAATCGAGACGTCCGTGATCCCGACGGCGGTGCTGTCAACGCATACCGGCGGCTTTGACGGATTTACGTATCGCGACCTGACGGAAGACATACTTCCCATCGTCAAGCACTGGAATTCTCTTAACCTCGGCTTTGACGCTATTTATACCGGTTTTCTGGGTTCATTCGAACAGATCGAGATAGTTATGGAGGCTATTCGCATCATTCGCGGCAAGGACACATTGGTGGTTGTCGACCCGGTGATGGCCGACAACGGCGAGCTGTATTCGTTGTTCCCAAAGGAGTTTCCTACAGGTATGCGCAAGCTCTGCGCCGTCGCGGACATCATCGTGCCCAACATGACGGAGGCCGCCCTTTTGCTGGGCGAAGATTACCGTGAACCCCCATATACCAGGGGCGAGACATCCCGCTTGCTGTGTGCGCTTTGCGAGCTTGGCCCTAAAAAATCCGTATTAACAGGCGTCAGTTATGACGGCGAGTCGCTCGGCGCGGCGTCATACGACTCAGACACCGGCGAATTTGGCTATTATGGGGTACCCCGCATCGGTGGTATGTATCATGGAACCGGCGACGTTTTCGCCAGCGCCCTTGTTGCAGCCATGCTGCGCGGCCACAGCCTTGCATCCGCAATTCGGGCGGCAGTCGACTTCACTGTAAACAGCATTGCGCGGTCTAAAGAGGCAGGCAGTGATAACCGTTACGGCGTGAATTTCGAGGCGGGACTCGGCGAGTTCGCGGCCGGTCTGTAACATGATATGCGGATCACGCGCCGTAGCCGGGATGTAAGCGCAAACGCCGAGGCCACAGGTGCGTAAGGAGAATACAAAATGGAACTCAAACGGCTGTTTTCACCGATTATGGTCAAGAACATAATGCTCAAGAATCGCGTCCTCATGCCCGCCCTGCACCATTTGTATACACCCGAAGGCTACGCCACCGAACGTTTCAATGAATATTATTGGCGGAGGGCAGAGGGCGGCGCGGGGCTGATCTTTGTGGGCGGCTGTCGCTTTGATGATTATGGCGGCGCTCCCTTGATGATGAGTCTTCAAAGCGACGACTTTATCCCGGGATTTCGTGAGTTCACAGACGGTATGCACCAGCGCGGCGCCAAAGTGGGAGTGCAGTTATACCACGCCGGCGCATACGCGTCCAAAGCGGCAATCCCCGGATTCAGAGAAGCTTTGGCGCCCTCCGAAGTGTTCAGCAAGTTCACCAAGGAAATGCCGCATGAGATGACAAAGGCCGATATCAAGCAGGTCACGCTGGATTGGGCGGCCGGCGCCGCTCGCGCTAAAAGAGCCGGCTTCGACATCGTGGAAATACTCGCGTCCGCCGGATATATCATATGCCAGTTTCTGTCTCCGCTGAAAAATCTGCGCTCCGATGAATACGGCGGCAGCTTCTCGAACCGCACCCGTTTCGCCCGCGAGGTCGTAAGCGCGGTTCGCGCGGCGGTGGGTGACGATTACCCCCTTAGCATGCGTATTGCAGGGAACGATTTTGTCGAAAATTCCAATACAAATATCAACGCGGTAAGCTTCTGCAAACTCATGGAGGAATGCGGAGTCGATATGTTCAACGTGACCGGCGGCTGGCACGAATCAACTATCCCGCAGATCACCGGCGATCTCCCCAGAGGCGGCTTTGCCTATCTCGCCGCCGCGATCAAGGATGCTGTCGGCATACCCGTAGCGGTTAGCAATCGGATCAACGATCCCCTGCTCGCTGAAAAACTTTTGGCCTTGGGCGTTGCGGATATGATAAGCGTCGGCCGCCCGCACATCGCCGATCCTGACTGGGCGGTCAAAGCGCAATCGGGCAGGTTCGATGAGATCCGCCGCTGTGTCGCTTGCAACCAGGGCTGTCTCTCAAGGATGTTTTCCGCAAAGCCTGTGGCATGCACCGTAAACGGCGCCGCAGGCCTGGAATATATGATAAAGGCGTCCGCCCCCGCTGATCCGGTTAAAAATATATTGGTGATCGGCGGCGGTTCGGCGGGTTGCGAGTTTGCGATTAGAGCTGTCGAACGAGGGCACAAAGTGCAGATATGGGAATCCGGCGCTAACCTCGGCGGACAGTTAGAATTAGCCGCGGCGCCTCCGGGCAAGGGTGAATTTTCCACCCTGATAAGCTACTTTACCGCAATGCTGAGAAAGCTTGATATACCTGTCGTACTGAATAAGACGCTTTCTATTGAGAATATAGAAGAAATCCGCGGGGGCGGCTTCGATCTCGTCGTAACCGCCACAGGCGCTACGCCAAACGTAATCCCCCTGCCAGGCATAACTACGGCGCCTTTGCCCGGCAAGCCGGGCGCCGCCGGTGAGTCCGGCATTCTCTGCGAGGCCGACCGACCCGGCAAGTCAGATGTACATGCCGAGTCCGGCATCCCCGTATACACCGCTTACGATGTGTTGAGAAATGAGGTCATACCCGGCAGAGATGTCCTGATCATCGGCGGGGGCGCCGTCGGCTGTGAAACCGCGCAGTATCTGGCGCGTGACGCCGGCGCATCCCCTGAACTCCTTGGATTTTTACTGGAGCATCAAGCCGAATCGATTGATAAAATCCGTTCCATTGCCGATACCACCCGCCGTAATATCAGCATTGTGGACATAGATAAGATCGGCGCCGGTTTCGAACCCGGTACCGGCTGGCCTGTATTCAAAGACCTGAAACGCTTGGGCGTCCGCCAATACCCCTTCGCCGCAATCGAGAGTATAGCCGACCGCTACGTGACCATTGCCTTCACCGACAAGACCTCCTGCAAAGGAAGCGGACGCCGGATCGACTGCGGCACCGCCGGCCTCGACGGCTCCGGCGAAACAACAAGACGCAGGATCGACTGCGGCACCGCCGGCACCGACGGCTCCGGCGAAACAACAAGACGCCGGATCGACTGCGACACCGCCAGCCTCGACGGCTCCGGCGAAACAACAAGACGCCGGATCGACTGCGACACCATCGTACTCGCTGTCGGTGCGAAACCGAACGACACGCTCTATCGCGAGCTTACGGCGTCCGGCGTCAACGTCCGCAACATCGGCGATTCCGCCGGAGTCCGCAAAGTCCTCGACGCGATTCGCGAAGCCGACGCGCTCGCCTTAGAGATTTAATAACTCAACCACCCTGCATGTTCTTCGCGATTGTCGCCGCTTGCAAGATACGATCCGCCATGCTGATCCCATCGCGTATATTCCCGGCAAGCGTCAAGCCCGGATAGAGGTTTTGCAGGTGTTCAACAGCCGCAAACCGCTCACCCGAGTTCTTCTCGTACTGTGGTATAGCGTAAGGATGACGGAAAATACGGATCATATCCGGAGATTTATCCGGCGGGAATCGAAGCATGGCGTGAAACTCTTCTTCCACCAAGCCGATCAGTTCATCGTCTGTAAGAGACGCCAAAGAGGATTTCATGCCTCCGATAAAGAATGAAAGAAGCGCTCCGTGCTCAGGGGCGCGTCCCCGGAAACAAGCGGAGGGGAATAAAATCCCCAGTGCCCTTCTTTTTTCACATGAAGGTATCAAGCCGCCGAAGGCATTAAACCGAATCCCCTGAGTGTCTTTTATCCCTACGGCGATCTGCACGATCGGCGCATAACGGAGATTCACAATCGCAGCCATCTTTTCTTTACCGGCAAACGGAAGCATGTCCGCCAACGCGTAAGCGCCCACAGTGCTGATCACCTTTGACGCGTATATGGTCTCTTCACCGCCGGGCGTATTATATGTCAGCTGCCAGCGGTTTTCAAACGGTCTGACTTTTATCCGCTCCGCCGATAATGTGATATTATCCATACCTATGGCCTTCGTCAGCGCCGATGTCAGCTGACCCAATCCCCCGCATGCGGAAAACACTTTTTTAGTCGCCAAACGATCGCGCTCCGTTTTGGTTTGCTTGGCCTTCGCGATACTTCCCTTAATAAAACTCCCATGGTTTTGCTCAAGATTATACAATTTAGGCAGTGCATAGCGTGTAACCAAAGCGTCCGGATCGCCGGCGTATATCCCCGAAATGAACGGGTCTACCGCATAATCCAAGAATGATTTCCCTAAACGCCGCCTGGTCAATTGAGCGACCGATTCGCTCGGATCCGTCCCTTTACTGCGAAACGGTTCACCCAATATGCGGAATTTGTCGGGGAATGTGAACAGAGGTGTTGTAATTCCACCGATCAACCCCGATGGAAGTGCATGGAAGCGTCCGTTTTTCCAGATTAGCCTGCGTTTAGAGTTCTCGCTCGCCGTCTCCATTTCACAGTTCGGCGACAGGTCGTTGAAAAGTTCCGTAACTTCCGGATGAGAAACAGAACCTGTATTCGGTCCGCTTTCAAAAATAAATCCGCTTTCGTTAAAAGTCTGTATATTCCCGCCTAGTCGCTCGCTTTTTTCCAAAATCCGCACGCGTTTCCCGCCCTTATGCAGGTAGAACGCCGTAACAAGACCGGTCAATCCTCCCCCTATAATTACAATTTCCATACATTCCTTCCTATACTGAACTACATCCCGCCGTCAAATCCGCCGTCAAGCCACGCTCTGATCTGCGCCTCGTCTATTATCCCCACCCCTAATTCCTTAGCCGCCTTGTTCTTCGCCGAACCCGAAAGCTTGTCATTGTTGATGAGGTAATTCGTTTTCGCGGATACGGAACCCGCGACTTTGCCGCCTTTTGCTTCAATAGCGCTCTTCAATTCGCCGCGATTGGCATAGGTTTCGAGACTGCCCGTAATTACAAACGTCAGACCCTTGAACGTGTCGTCCCGTGTCACGGCGACCTCTTCAAAGTTTATCTCATCGATGATGTTCTTGACAATGAGCAGGTTTTCATCGTTTGTGAAATAATTCACAATGCTGTCCGCCATAACATCGCCGATCCCGTTAATCATGACTAAGTCGTCTTTTTTCGCCGTCCGGATCTTTTCCCAGTCGTATTCATAAGCGCCGCATATCAGTTTGGCATTCGACAGACCAACACCCGGAATCCCCAGGCTATACAACAGTCTGACTTGAGATGTCTCCCGCGCTTTGCCGACGGCGGCCGTGAGATTTTCATATGAACGCTCGCCGAACCCGTCCATTTCCACTATTTCGCCGCGGAAACGCTCCAGCTTGAACAGATCCGCCGGTTCATGAATAAACCCCGCCGCGATGAATTTCTCTAAAGTAGCTTCGGATAGTCCCTCTATGTTCAGCGCGTCTCTGCTCACAAAATGCGTAAATGACTTGACGCGTCTCGCCAAGCATTTTTCATTTGTGCAATACAGTGATTTCACGCCGTTTTCATCCTTGATGGAGGTAGCGCCGCCGCATACAGGGCACTCGCTTGGCGCGGCCGCGGCGCCGCTCATCGTCAAGTTCTCGGCTATCTGAGGTATGATCATATTGGCCTTGTAGACCTTTATCCTGTCGCCCACGCCCAGCTTCAATTCTTCCAATATGCTTATATTGTGTACGCTGGCGCGGCTCACCGTCGTTCCTTCCAGTTCAACCGGTTCGAAGATGGCGACAGGGTTTATGAGGCCCGTCCTTGACGCACTCCACTCGATTTCGCGCAGCGTGGTCTCGCGCTGTTCATCCTCCCACTTGAACGCGATCGAATCCTTCGGAAATTTCGATGTACTGCCGAGGGATTCGCTGTATGCGATATCGTCGAATGTAAGTACAAGCCCATCGGAAGGCAACTCGTTCGTTTCAATATGATCCGCAAACCATTTGACCCTCTCCTCTACATCTTCAGCCGTAACCTTAAAATACTCCACCGTCTGAAATCCCAATGAAGAAATAAATTTCAGCTGCTCGTCCCTTGACGCTGTCGGCGCAACATAAACCGCCGACGTCCGGGTAGAAGCAGCCACTGTCGCGATAGTACCTGCGGCAGTAATCGCTTCAGCTGCGGGGACTGTCCCGGCGCCCTGCCGCGCATCAACCGTCACCAGTGTGAAGGCGTAAAACTTCACTCGCCTCTCCGCCGTCACCTTACTATTCAGCTGCCGCACGCTACCGCTGCTCAAATTCCTGGGATTTTTATATTTCTGGGCGACATCCTCGATCTCTTCGTTGATCTTTTCGAAATCCGGATAACTAATTACAGCCTCGCCCCTGAGCAAGATCTCCCCTTCATATGGAATCTTCAAGGGGATATTGGCAAACGCCCGCGCGCTGCCCGTTACCACCTCGCCTACCTGCCCGTTGCCGCGGGTTACCGCCTTGACCAACCCGCCCCCCCTATAGGTAAGCGCTATGGTCAGCCCATCAAGCTTCCACGACAACAGACCCTCTTTATCCCCGAGCCACTCGCGGAGCGCCGATTGATCCTTTGTCTTGTCCAAAGACAGCATAGGCGCCGCATGTTCTTCTTTGGGCAGTTCAGAAACGACCTCATAGCCCACCTTAGACGTCGGGCTGCCCGAAAGCACTATGCCTGTCTCATTTTCCAATGCTGCCAGCTCATCATAGAGCCTATCGTATTCCAGATTCGACATTATCTCCGAATCTTCCGCATAATACGCCCTTGCCGCCGCGTTCAGCACAGCAGTCAGCTCTCCCATTCTCTTCCTTTTGTCTTCCATGTAATTTTTCCTCATATTTATTTGCGTTATCGCCGATCCGGCGGCGGCTTCACACTATCCTCGTTATCGGCGCTATATCACGCGCAAGTTTCTTTTTACCTACACCGTCGAACATGACGGTTATGGTTTTCTCATCCGATTCAAGCACCATGCCGTCGCCGAATTTCCGGTGATTCACCCTGTCGCCGTTCACAAGCATTCGCCCGTCCCCCACCATCTCAGGAACTTCCATGCTTTGTTTTATATATTTCAACTGGTCGAAAGGCTTGAAAACACTCTTCGAGGCAAAGCCGTCGTTACCGGTCTGGGCGGGATGAAAGACCCCGCTCTTCTGGCCCTGCGGCGCGTCGCCCTCCAGATACTCCCTGTCGAGTTCCCTGAGAAAACACGATTCCCGCGTATAATCCGTCTTTCCGTATATCGTTCTGACCTGCGCCCCGGTCATATAGAGCTTCCTCATCGCCCTGGTCATGCCCACATAGCACAAGCGCCTCTCCTCTTCAATGCCGTCGGGCTTTTCGAGCGAACGCCAGCCCGGGAACAGGCCGTCCTCCATACCCGGCATAAACACAAGCGGAAATTCCAAGCCCTTAGCGCTGTGCAAGGTCATCAGCGTAACGGCGTCTTCATTGGGGTCGTGGTTATCCACATCCGCGATCAGCGTGATCTTCTCCAGAAAATCGGCTATAGAGAGCTGTGAGTCCTGTGCCTCATACTCTAATATTACCGATTTAAATTCAAGCAGATTTTCGATGCGGCCTTCCGCCTCGACATTGTTCTGCTCCTGCAATGCACCCACATACCCTGTGCGCACCATCAACATGTCATAGATATCGCTTACGCGCAGATCATCCTTTGAATCGGCGATCTTAGCGATGAGTTCGATCATCTCTTTTACGGCCGCCCCTGACTTTGACGGCATACCGGATATCACATCGTCATCCGACGCCGTTTCGAAAAGGCTTTCATTCCGAACCGCCGCAAGCGCCGCCATTTTTTCAAGTGTCTTTCCGCCAACGCCGCGTTTCGGTTCGTTTATTATCCGCGCGAAAGCGAGATCGTCAGCTGGGTTTTGCACCAGCCGCATATAGGCGAGCATGTCCTTGATCTCTTTCCTTTCATAATAACGCACGCCTCCCATCACCCTGTATGGAAGACCATGTCCGGACAGCGCCTCTTCGAATGTTCGGGACTGAGCGTTTGTGCGGTATAGGATCGCGATATCCTTATAGCTGTAATTATTCCCCAACGAGGCGATGATCTGATCCGCTATATACTCCGCCTCGCGTTTCTCATTCTCCGCGCGGTGATAGCTTATTTTCTCGCCCTTCTCCTTATCCGTCCACAGTTTTTTCGCCTTGCGCGATTTATTCTTTTCAATGACTGAATGCGCACCCTCGATAATATTGCCGTATGATCGGTAGTTCTGCTCAAGTTTGATCACCTTCGAACCCCTGAAATCCGCCTCGAAATCAAGTATATTCCTGATATCCGCGCCCCTCCATTGGTAGATGCACTGATCATCATCCCCGACTACACATATATTGTTGTGGGCTTTCGCCAAAAGCCTGATAAAACGGTATTGCATAGAATTCGTGTCTTGATACTCGTCTACCATGATGTATCTGAATCTCTCCTGATACGACTTCAATATATCGCGATCGTTTTCGAAAATCGTCACTGTGTTGAGAATCAGATCGTCGAAATCCATTGCGTTATTCTTTTTAAGCACACGCTCATAGCCCTTGAACAGCGGGGCGATTATCCGTCCGGTCGGTGAATTTTCACTCTCCGCTTCAAAGGTTTTAGCGTCTTTACCCTTCTCCTTGCAGTCGCTGATTACACCCAGCACATACGCCGGCGTGAATTTTTTATCCGCGACGCCCTGCTCCTTCAGCAGGGTCTTCATAACGACCTTCTGATCCGATGGATCGTATATGACAAAGCCCGTTTCATAGCCCAGCGATGTTGCGTGCTTCCGCAATATACGCAGGCACGCCGAATGAAATGTGAGTATCCACATATTCATCCCGCTGCCGATCAGCGCTTCTATCCTTTCGCGCATCTCACCAGCCGCCTTGTTTGTAAACGTCACCGCCAGAATATTGTAGGGCGCCACCCCCTCTTCACGCACCAGCCACGCGATGCGGTGGGTCATCGTGCTCGTCTTGCCGCTTCCCGCCCCCGCAAGTATAAGTAAAGGCCCGTCCTTATGGGTCGCCGCCTCCCTCTGCCGATCATTCAATTTCTCAAGATAGTCCATTCGCTCTCCCCATAGGCAAGCTCCGAAAGTTGCCTATTCAATATAAATATAAGCATGTCAATGTCCTCTAATTGTACCACAAAAAACATCCTTATACCGTTCTCCATTTAAATTACACTCGAAATTATTGAGCGAAATTGCTCGGCGGACAGTGGTCAAAAAATCGAAAATCAAAAGCCCGCAGTCGCTTATCCTGCGGACTTTTGATAATTCACTTACTCATCCTGCAAGGCATCGTACCCTTCAGCGCCGGTTCGCACTCTTACAACATTTTCTACATCATATATAAAGATCTTTCCATCGCCGTAGCTTCCTGTGTAGAGCGCCTTCTTCGCCGCTTCAACAACCGTCCGCACCGGTACTTTTGAAACCACTATTTCCACCCTTATCTTAGGAAGCAGCCGCGATTGAACCTCGACGCCCCGGTAATACTTGGAGTGCCCCTTCTGCGCTCCATAGCCTAAAAGGTTTGTTACAGTGAGTCCGGTTATGCCTATTTCACTCATCGCAGCTTCCAGGGCGTCGAACATGCTCTGCCTCGTTATTATAGACAGCTTCGTCATCTTAACCAACTTTGTTTCATCCGCCGCCATTCTCTCGCCCGCGCTGCCCGTAATAATGTCCGCCGCCATTCTCTCGCCTGCGCTGCCCGTAATAATGTCTGCCGCCATTCTCTCGCCTGCGCTGCCCTCAGCAGACGCCCTTTCATATCCTCTGCCGCTCCTCACGCCGCCAGCGCCGTTCTGAACCATAGGCATGAAGTCGGCGTAGCTGCTTTCTATACCGTGTTCATGTATATCAAGTCCCTCAACCTCTTCTTCTTTCGAGACGCGCAATCCCACCGTTGTTTTGATTATCGCGAACGTTATAAACATCGTAACTCCGACCCATACCGCGACCGACAAAACCCCCAGCGCCTGTATGCCGAGTGTCCTGAAGCCGCCGCCGAAGAAGAGTCCGCCGTCAACAGCGAATAAACCAACACACAGCGTCCCCGCCGCCCCGCACAGTCCATGAACGCCTATGGCGCCCACCGGATCGTCTACCTTGAGCTTCTTGTCGATGAAGGCAATCCCGCCGACTACAACAAGTCCTGAGATCAATCCCGTCAGCGTCGCCCCCATCATATTCGTAGCGTCGCAGCCCGCAGTTATCCCCACAAGCCCCGCCAATGCGCCGTTAAGCGTCATGGATACGTCTGGTTTCTTATATAAGATCCAAGTCACCAGCATGACTATCGTCGCGCCTGCCGCCGCCGCTATATTGGTATTCGCGAATATCACGCCCATAGAAGCGATGATATCATCGCCTGTGGCGGATACGGTCGAAGCGCCGTTGAACCCGAACCAACCGAACCACAGGATGAATACCCCCAATGCGGCCAGGGAAAGACTATGCCCGGGGATCGCTCTGGATTTACCGCTCTTTGAATACTTCCCTACCCTGGCGCCCACAAGCGACGCGCCTACAAAGGCGGCGACGCCTCCTACCAGATGTACCGCGGTCGAACCCGCGAAATCGTGAAAACCGAGGGACGCAAGCCAACCGCCGCCCCATATCCAGTGCCCCGAAACAGGATAGACAATCATGCTTATTACAATCGAATAAATGCAATATGCGGAAAACTTCGTGCGTTCCGCCATCGCCCCCGACACTATCGTCGCGGCAGTTGCGCAAAAAACCGTCTGGAATATCATAAAAGCCCACGGCGCAACCCCTTCAGGCGCCGCACTATTCACAACATCTCCGCTTAAAAACAGATCCGGAGCGCCGAAAAAGCCGCCCGTCGACGCGCCGAACATGAGTCCGAACCCCACCGCCCAATACACTATAGCGCCTATACTCAGATCCATTATATTCTTCATTATAATATTGCCGACATTCTTCGCGCGGATAAGCCCCGCCTCCAGCATGGCGAACCCCGGTTGCATGAAAAACACCAAAGCGGCGCCGAACAAGACCCAAATAGTATCAACTGATGAAAACATAAACCCACCTCCGTCCGATAATAGCCATCCGCATAAGGCTTACACCTCAGAACAACTCGGTGCAATGGCAGATTGGCACAATAAATAAAAACAAATAAATGAAAACCTGGCGTCTAAAAACAAAAAAGCGCGCATCCCTTTGTGAATGCACGCCATTGTGTCCTATTATTTAATTTTTGGATCCAATTAAAAAAATAAGACAAGAACGCTTTTCACGGCGCCCTTGCCTATCAATATGTACAGTTTACACGGCTTTCCTCTAACTGTCAATAAGAAATCCTTGAAAATACTCGGGCTTCTGAATCCCGAAAAGCTGACTGCGGATTTTTGGAACACAGTCAAAGCTTATCGCAATGTTATGAAAATATCTCGTCCCGATCATGTTTGGGCGAAATTGGATGATGATGATTTTTTACTGAAGCTCGGCGCAATAAGCAGGGGCGAAGATGAGAGATTGCATCCAACGTCGGCCGGGCTTCTTATGTTTGGGTTTGAGTATGAAATCGTGCGGGAATATCCGTATTATTTCCTTGATTATCAAGAACATTTCGAATCCGGCCTACGCTGGACGGATAGAATAACGTCCACGTCAGGCGAGTGGAGCGGAAACTTGTTCGAGTTTTATTATAAAGCCTACAATAAACTCATACAAAATCCCAAGATCAAGATCCCATTTAAAATTGAAAATGGTCATCGTGTGGATGATACGCCCGTGCATAAGGCGATCCGAGAGGCACTTGCAAATTGCCTTATAAATGCCGATTACTACGGCGAGGGCGGTGTGGTTATCAAGAATAATACCGATAAGATAAGCCTTGAAAATCCGGGCAGCCTTCGAATACGGGTTGATGAAGCTATTAGCGGCGGGTTTTCGAACCCCAGGAATTCAACCTTGATGAAAATGTTCAATCTGCTTGATATCGGCGAGCGTGCCGGCAGTGGCATACCGAATATTTATAGTGTTTGGAAAATGCAGAAATGGAATGCTCCGCAGATCGCCGAAAAGCTGGATCACATCGAAAGAGTCTGTTTGACGCTTCCAACTACAAAAGCAGCGGTAAAAAAGTAGCGGTAAAGGGTAACACTGCTGTCAAGCCGACGAAAAGCGAGAGTCAAAAGCTTATAATTCTTGAACTTGTCAAACAACATAAACAGATAAAGAGCGCGGAATTGCCGGGTGCGCTAAATGTCGGAGAGCAAAGAGTCCGCAAACTTTTGCTGGAATTAGTGAATGATGGTTTGCTTATTACTGAAGGCAGCTACAGGTACAGAACATATAGGCTGCCCGATTAATCCGGTTGATATTCATCTTCAAATCTCCAACCAAGTCTCCCAGTCACCTGCCTGTTCTGCTGTAATCATGTCCATGATATACGCAGGGCTTTCGAGAAACAGGAACGACTTAGGATTCAACAATAATTGGTACGTCTTAGTCGCCATGAACTCACGCAGTGCGTCCGTAGGTGGTTTCCCTGTTTCACATGAGAGCATTTCCGCCACTTTCGCGGCGATTATATCTATCGTAAAACGCGTTGATTGTTCATTCACAATCATCGAATTTTCCTCCTGTCCTTGAAACATATCATATCACTTTCACCAGGAGTTTTCCACCGAAAGTTCACCATTCTGTTAAATTCATGTTTACCAAAAGCCCCTTGCAATCCCGCAGGGCATTGCATATAATGGAGATATAGAGATGTTGATGGCAGAGTCGGTAGCATCAAAAAAGCCCTTACGCTAGAGGAGGCATCGGAGATGACATATGCGATAGGAAGAGCTATTGATGAAATCGAACGACATAGCAAACGTGAGGGCATACTTGAAGTGGCGAACAAAATGCTCACCCTCGGCAGGTCGGTTGAAGAAATTATTGAATATACAGGATTGACATATGCAAAAGTTGAGGCTCTACGCACAAAGGAACCATTAAACTAAGCCGAAGAGCGTTCATTCATTAACAATCAGCGAATTTCCTTTTTGACCTTGATACTATCAATGTCAAAAGGTTTTTATCTGGATCTCAATCTCCTCTTTCTTTCCCGTTTTCTTATCTAATGCCTCTACATGTAGAAGTCCCGATTGGTCAATCTTCATTGTGGTAAGTGTTTCGTCCTGGGTCGTATGATCTACTAAATCGAAGATCTGAACATGTCCAATCTCTGTGCCTCTTTCAGGCAAGTAGTAGTCATCAGTACATTCAGATTCAAAAATATTAATCCGAGTCGACGTCTGATTATCTTTAATGGGAACTGTTGTTATTTTTGCAGATATAGGCAACTGGCTGCCCTGTTTAATAAGGTTAGATATCTTCGTTCTGTTTTCATCGTAGTATCTATGCCATTGGTCAAGAACCTCAATACCATAAGAGAATTTACAAATATCACGAAGGTACTGCGCCTCGGTCAAATGCTCCGCATAGATTGCCGCGCCGAAGGCAATCGCCGCTGCCGGCTGGTATGTTTTAATAGGAATCTTAGGATATGCCTTTTCAAATGCCTTTTTCACTTGAGGCATATTTGAACTACCGCCAACGCAGACAATGTAGTCTATGTCGTCTAAATCGTCTATTTTCCCCTTGGTGATGCACTTTTCTACCATTTTTCTAACAAGTTTCATCGTGCTTTGCAAAATTTCAGAACTTGCCTTTTCAAATTCTTCGATTGATATATAACAAGAGTGAGTCTTTCCGCGTATATTTACAGATGCAATTGCTGTTGCGCATTCAGAAAGAATATGTTTTGTTTCTATAGCTTGTTTTCGGATGCTGTTTTCTGTCTCTGCATCAAAACTGATATTCCCCGATTTCTCTTGATACTTGCGTTTTATCATATTGATGAGTACCCGATCCCAATCACGCCCACCGATCCTCTCCATACCGACACCAAGGACATCGTACCAGTAATCTGATTTTCTGTTTGCTCTTACGATGGCAGTATCACAAGTCCCTCCGCCCAAATCGTACACCAATATTGTCTTTTCATCTTCGACTGCGGGTGCACTGAAATACGCGATAGCAGCCGCGACAGGCTCAGGAATAAGGCGCAATACCTTAAGCGCCGCGCCGCCGTTTGATTCAAGTGCTTCAACCGATTCCTTGATATATCGTTTCTCCCTATCCTCAAACTCAGCAGGGACTGAAACAACTACGCCATCAATACTCTGCGAACTCAATGCCCTTGTCTCACATTCTCTACACGATATGCGTGCAATTTCTTTAAAAATATGTCCTATGATTTGCTTTTTACTGAAAGCCTTCCCTCCGACTACAAACGAATCATCATGGGTTTTAATTTCCATTTTGATGTCACGTTTAACATTATCCGATCGTAAGTCGCCATAGTTCTCTGCGACCTTTCCAATCTGAACCCCTAAATCTTCATCATAATAAAACACCGATGGTATCCCATATTCGCCGCTCGGCAACAGTGTCGCCGGTGCACCATTGATCATACCCGCCGGCAGTGAAAAGCTAGTACCAAAGTCAATTCCGATTTTCATAGTAACGTTCCTTTCTATAAGATCAAAATGTAATCAGTTAGTCATTACCGATTTTGAAATGCGCAGAGTATACGCTCCAAACTGCGAGTTTTGCTGTATCCTTAGTTGATATACTTGCCCTGCTGTTAATTGAACTCCCTTAATACCCTTTCCAATCCCGTAACTTCCAGAATCCACATTTTGACCGCCTGCGTTGTAGATAGTGGCGTACACACTCATCCCTTCGGGCATGGATTCGAACAGAAAATCATACTTTCCACTTGAATTTGGTGAAAATGTGAAGTTGTTCTGCTGTCCGGAAAATTGGATACTGTCATATACAGTATTGTAATTGGAAATGTCTTGTGTAGGCTTGGCAAAGCCTATGAATAATTTATACTCGGGCAACCCATTGTTTTGCTGAATTTGTAACTTATAGGTTTGACCTTCCATTAGGTCAACATTAAATCCGCCGCCGTTAGCATAGGCGCCGGACTCTATGCTTTGGCCTCCTGCGTTAAATAGACTCATGTAAACTCTCATACCTTCAGGCATTGAAGTCATTTCAAACCGGTGGCGTCCGGTTGCAGCGGCTGTAAACTCATAGATATTCATTTGTTGCGTAAACATCATCAAATCATTCACTTCGGAGAAACCGCTGATGTTTTGAGTTGCAGTTTGGCAACCAATATTCACCTGATAGCTGGGAAGACCATTGTTATGCTGAACATGTAACAGATACGACTCTCCTGCAGTCAGATATTCACTAAACCCCTCATTGTTATAATAAGTCCCAGAGTCTAAGGATCTTCTTCCGGCATTGTAGAGGTTTAAATATATATTCATCCCTTCCGGCATACCCGTGACTTCTACCCGATAATAGCCGCTATTGCTTGCAACAAAAGTATGGTCATCCATCTGCTCCTCATTACTTAGGTTTCCGATTTTTGTAATAATTTCTGCCGGGGCAATTGCTCCAAACGTTCGAGTGTCCAGCAGCGGAACTGAGAGTTTTTTGTCACTGTCAGTCATTGCGGAAGGCGTCGGAGAAACCTCCGTTTTGTCTTCTGATGTTACAATAGGCATTGTTGATTCTTCGCTTTCTTCAGCGGCATAATCATTGGAAATGTCCGAGTTGGGTGTGTAATCATATGTGCTTCTGTTAGCGTTTTTTACAGCATTGGAAATCATGCCGATTATTATTATTAGCAAAATCATACTGCCAATTCCTAGTCCAATGAACAACTTCTTCTTGTTGCCGGCTATCGCTGCCTTAATTAGAGAAGCATATGGAACATGTCGGCCATATAGCTGCATTTTGGCGAAGGCATACTGAGCTTGCGTTATAGGTACAGTTTGATGGCTTGACGCAGTCTCTTGACTCGGAGGGTATAGCTTACCTGTCAAGCCAAAATATAGTGCCGCCATCGCCTCGTGAACACGGACAGAGTCTGCGCCCTCTGCATCCGCCGTTTTTCGTTCGAGCTTATACAGGTCGGAATAATTAGAAGCACCTGCTTTGTATATAGACAAGATTTGGCCAGGTACGCCTCTGTCGGCAATTGCACCGAATACCTTCGGGTGGAGGGAGTTGTCTTTGCACAAATCCATAACAAGCCCTTTGAGCTTTGAGCGGGCTTGATAAATCGTTTCACCTTCTATGCCGACAATGCCTCGCAGGATCGTTTTGAGGTCATAAGTTGTTCCGCACCCTTTACAGCAAGAACTCGACAAGGAACCGGCCACATTCTCTGCTTTACCACATTTATTGCATTTGATTTCCATGATGCCCCCTCGCACAAAAACTGAGTTTTTTAACACTAAATACTATTTGGCTTTAGCAAGTTCCACCTCTGCCTTTTCAAGTACTATATTTTTATACTCAAATCCAATCTTCACGACTTTAGTTATCTTTACACCCAGAGTTGCTGAACAGCCCGGCGCCGCCTTATGTTTTTTAGGGGCAAATGGCTTTCCGATATCGTTTATTACCGTGACTCCAAGTCTTGTAAGCGATTGCTCAACATGCGCCAAGAAGTTTATACTGCTGCCGATTAAATTGTAATAGCTATCTTTATTTTTGTCGTCCGGATGGTACTTCAATGTTTCACTTACCAATGAAAACAGTAATATAAATTGCCTAATCGCCTCCTGTAATATCTCATAGTTGATCCCATCACGTATTGACATAATTTCCTGTAGTTCATTCTGCAAAGACAACTGGAGCTTTTCGATCCGTTTCGACAGGGCAGCATCATCTGCACGCCGGTCTTCGGCATATTTATTTAGTTTTTCGGTCAATTCCAGATCGTGAGTTTGAATAATAAGCTCAGACGCCTTTGTTTTTAGGGTTTCTTCAGCTTTCGGGACTCCATTGACTCCTTGAGTTCCTTCAACTTCCGCCGTCACCTTGGTTTTTGAGTCTCCCGCTGATTTTTTGTGTTCCTCTGTCTTTTGCAGTCTCTCGGTTTTGGACGCTTCATTGATATTTTGAATTTCCGCTGCTTCGTCTGTCTTGATTTTTGACTGTGTCTCATTAACGCTTTTAACAGGTACTGCTATTGTCCTCTTGATATTTTCATCTAAAAGCTGCAACATCCCTTTTAGCCATTCAATATTTGGGCTGTTGTTATTAAATGTACTACTGTCAAAGGTATACTGTTGGTAATTTAATCTATACAAACGTCTGCACTCTTCAAATCCCGCTGAAAAGTACATATTGAGTCCATCAAGGATAGGCAATAGATCGAAATAAGTCCTTTGTGTATTCAAATCCTCATAATCTATATTGAAATTTGTGGCTTCAACACGAATCTTATTTACTGAACAAAGCCAGGATAATAATGTCGACTCTTTATTCTTGATAAGTTCACAGAACATCATACATATTATTTGGATATAATAGGATTCTAAATCAGGAGACGTACCGTAGCCATAGCGCCGCAGATTTTTAATATATGACTCCTTAGAGCGGCAGGCCACTTCGTAAAGCTGTTTGCTGTCTGTTATACTCATGTTTACCTCCATTTCGCCGCATTGCAGCGGTATAAATTCGTTATAGAACATAGAACTACGATTTTATTTTTGCATTTATACTCAACTCAGTATTGCGCCTCGCCCGTGTTATTGTTGCAGCCATATCGCGGGACGCACTCCGGGGCGTATACCCACACTGCTTGTCCCACCATCGTCGCCGACCAACTCGCCGCTCAGAAATACGACTCCGTTAGCGTTCACATAAGCGGCTTTCGATTTTGATTCGCCCGGCGAACGCAGCCACCACCAGGTTTTCTCGCCTTTGTGCCTTGCGCATCGTGCATCGTTATATCTATCATCAATAGCGCGAGATGAACTGTCGGCGCTTGTTACGTCCATCCATGAGTTTTTCGGTCTCAGTCTTAGTTGTTCGTTATCGCCAAGGTTGCTGATAAGCTCTGTAATACTGAGCAAGTACACCTTGTCCCAGGTTTGGGCACCTGCATCTGTCCTATACCACGGATTAGTCTCCGCTTGTGTCCTATGCGTTAATATTCTCTTTTGCTCTGCCTGCGAGAATCTCTTTAAAAATTCGGAATTCAGCCACTCCCGTATCCAGCTTCTCTCCCACGATACATCCCCAAAATTTAGGTTATACGGTATCCCGACATCGGTTATTTCATCGGCAAGCAGCAAGGCGGTTTTTCCTTTTACAAATAACACACGCCATTTATAATACTTTCCGAAGGGAATTACCGCCCCTTTAACGAATGGATCGTCTACTTTTTCTGTTATTTCGTCCGGCTTCTTCTGCTGCTTTTGCAGTACATCGTGCAAATGCAATACATCATGCGAATGCCGAACATCTCCGGAAATAGCCACATCTCCCCAACCGAGAGCTGAGGCAAAAACTTTGAGAATGCTGTCACTTGCTCTCTGTGAAAACATACACTCTTCAATCAATATAGTACCGGCGACGCTAAGCGCCCGCACTCGCTCTGCAGTCGTCTTTGAAGCAGCTTTAAGCAGTTCTTTCCCGACGCCTCTTTTTATTGATGAAATCAGTAGTTCCCGTGCTATCTCCCAATAACTGCCGGGTATAAAATCTCCGATGGTAGATTTAAACATCGTCGCATCCGCCAAGACTCCAAGACCTTGATGAGATATTGTATTTTTTACAGCCTTGCTCATAGTGTCTACGTTTAAAGTTTTCCCTGATGAGCTTAGCGGTTGCGATATTATCTTAGCGGTTGCAGCATTATCATTAAAGCCATTGTTTCCTTCGTTCTCATTCATTCCCGGTGCCGTTTTAGCCCTCTGCATCATTTGCTCAAGATATCGTCTTATTTGTACTGAAATCGACTTCTTTAGGCTATTGCTTCCACAAAAATCCATACAAGGGTATTGCTGGATTCTTAATGACTTTTTGTACCTCTTTAAACGTTTTTTTTCAACAGGTTTAGCCGCGTTATAACCATTTATGGAGAAGTAAACCCAAACATGATCATTCCCATACTCATCATGGGCTTTATGAATCTCTTCGTCTGTTCCTGACTCATATCCATGTATAGGTGTACCGAGTTTACCTTCAAAGACAGCGAGCACAATATCGGCCGGTTCTACAAGCTGACTATTTATTAGTTTCTGAGTGTCGCCCCATTGTCTGTAGGCGTCACGCTCCCAACTAAACACCTTAAAGTCAACTGATTTCAAGATTCCATAATTCTCATTTGCCTCCTCAAACGTACGCTCTATCATCGGCAAATACTTCGACGCGTCTGACGGATGAGCAAACATCACTTTCACTAGGTCTAATTTAGGCATCATCTCCTCCCTCTTGCTGCATGGGTTTGTACGGATCTACGCCCTGTGAGTCCGCACTATGTGATTCAGGTTGCTTTTGAAAGGTTTCAAGCCGCGTTTGAAGTTTAGCGGCCTTTTCCTCTTGCATTAGAGCTTGCGCTTCCGCTTCCTTGCTCTCATCTTCAGCCAAATGAAACCTCTGCTCTAGCTCACCGGCTTCCGATTTTGCCTTCAATAATTCTCCTTTTGCCTTTTCATTCTCCTCTCTGAACCTGTTCAAGTTTCCTTTAATGCGCGCCGTGTCCTTTGCCCTTTTTATGTTTATTGGTTTATCCCTTAAGTGTTTCAAGTCTGACTCCCTAAGGCTTGCCATCATCCCGGATTGCTCAAATTTATTCCGTAATTCAAGTTCACAGTTCTTCGCTTGTCTAAATTTGGTCTTGGCAGCCTGCACTGCCTGTTTTTTGGCTTCGGCATCCTTTTGTACTTCGATAAGCTTTTCGTTTTCTTTATCAAACTCCGCCTGCAATGAAATGTGTCCAATCAGTTCCGGCTTTAACACTCCTACTATGCCGGCTATGGACACATCGTCCTGACTGCCCTGCTCTGCCAGTCTTTCCGTGAGTTTGAAGATTTGAGCCTTTGCGTTTTCAAAGTCGTCAGTGGCGGCAATGCTCAATATGACCGCGCGATATAGAGATTCAAGATGCTTCTCATTATCATATACCGGGTATGTGTCGTCAACGCCGTCAGTTCCGATAAAAACCGCTATCGGTCTGGTGCTCAACGCCTCGCCTCCATCTTTGTACTGCCCGTCAATGCCGTAACTATACTCGGCGAAAGTCCCGTCCGCTCTGCGAAATCCTAACCAATAACGAAATTCATTTATAGAATTGTCGTCGCAGATTGATGTCGTTGAGTTAAGGAAGCACTTGTCGTCCCACGGAATCGGCTGCTTCCACACGCCGTCCTCATACAAGGCTTCGCATTTTCCGTCGCCTATATGAAATCCAAACCAGTAATCACGCGTTATGGCTGCAGCGATAAGTGTTGTTCCATAAGCGTGACAAAAGTACTGATGGTTCGGATCGTTAAGATATCGATCCTTATACTTGTCTTCGAGACTTGCTATTTTGTCATCCTCTGATATAGGATCAGCGCATTCATCCTCCGCGACGCGGGTGAACCACGAAGAAATGACATGTCTCACCAGACGATCGAGGACTTTCTTGCCACCGCCGTTAACAAAGACCTCAGGTACGCCGATGTTTTGCCGGATAAATTCCCTAATCCCCTCAAGTGTCACCTCGACCGCTATTTTAGAACCCCTGTCACTGCGAAAATACTGAGGACTTCCATGACCGTCGGCAACAACGGCAATGCTCATCTCCCCACTACTATCGGTTTTTTTAGCCGAATCGGCGCTGTTATCCGGCGCGGCGTCTTGCCTAGTTATGCAGCCACTGCTATCCAGCGAAGCGTCTTGGCAAGGAAGCTCGCTTTTTTTATGGCTTACTCCTTTTGCACTATGTGAAAACGAACGAAATTCTCCCATTGATTTACCTTCATTCCGAAGACTTATCCACGCAAATAGTATCGGCTTTTTTGCCGATCTTGCGCGCGCTTCACTCTCGTATGCTTACCAGATATCATCGTCATCCGCGTCGGCGCTGTCTGCTGCCTCAATCTTAAAGTTGTTAAGTTCGGCGATGAAGGTGTCTTGTTTGTTCTCTTCGTAGTCGCCGTCGCCGACATTAGCGCTCTTGCTGGCGACCTCAGAAGCCCTGACAGTGACGAATTTAACATGCTTTCGCAGCATTTTGGGGTTACGTGCTTCAAGCACCGCCTCGGCATTTCCAACAAACTCTTCAAGAACAAATTTGTCTGCGTCCTCGCCGATAGCCACGGCTACCTTTATTGCCTTCTTGAACCAGTTGTTCTGTTTCAAGGCATCCAAGCCTTTATTATAGTCGTCTGTTGGACCGCCGTCAGAGAGCAGGAATATCACCGGGGCAAACGATCCTGTAGCTGCCTTCATAAAGCCTTTACCGACCGACAATGCCTCGTTTAACTTACTGCAAGCATCACCGAGATCTGTTACACCGCTGGCGTCCATATCGTTCCATATGAAGTTCTCAAGTTCAATAGGACCATTAGGCGTGAGCCACTGCGCTCCCGAAGCAAATTCGAGTACGGCGATTTTGAGCTGCGCATCCGCATTTTTATCCGCCACATCCTTCAGTAAAGGGATAATTTCTTCTATGACGGAGTTGACCGTCCCTATTTTGGAACCCATCATACTGCCTGATGTATCCACTACAAGGAAGAGCACCATTGTTCTGCGCGGAATGACGAAAGTTTCGAGAATATCCATATTTGCATCATTGCTCATTGTTTTAAATCTCCTTTTTTAATTTCCGACGATCTCGGCAATCAAGTTTTTGCCGAAATTTATGCTTAATCCGCTTGCGATTTTAAGGACTTCGCCCTTAGCCCTCGGCGCCTGCACACCGTCAGCTCCCGTTACATACCAAGTAACATCAGAGAGATTTCTGATGCCCATGTTGCCTGGATTGTTCTTGCTTACAATCACCTCGGCGGTGGATGTTTTAAAGTCTTCACTGTCACTGACTGTGTGACAGGCAAACAAGTTCATAGCCGGATACAGCGGCACGTTCAGTTTTTCGAATTTCAGGTAGGCTGGGACATTTATCTGCTTGCCGCACCTGCTGCATGTGACGCCTTTCGTCGGATCCGCGAAGTTCTCACCGCCGCAGCTGCACGGAACTATCTCGCTCCTGAGTCGTATAAATGTTTCCAACCAAACCTTCTCCATGACTCTGGGTTCTCTGCCATGAAGCTGTTCATATCCGAAGACTTCAATGAATATATCCCGTATATACTGCGGGTATAGCGGCCATTTAGCGATCACGCTCTTGTGGATACCTCGTATGGGTATGTTATCCTTGTTCACTGGATCGAGTATGAAGACCGGGTCAGTTCCGTAGTATTTCTTCTCCAACTCCTCCGTCAGACATGGAGGATTGGTCGCCTTACCTTCCAGCGGATGATTCCCAAACAGGAGCAGGAATAAAACGACTGCCAAAGAAAAACGATCGGTCTGCTTGTCCGGCAGTTTGTCATGTGTGACGACCTCCGGCGCCATATAGCGGCACTTCCCGGCTATACCGGAGTTATAGCCATGTCCCATAACATTGTCGTTATCGCAGATAAGAACGTCGCCTGTATCGAAATTAACGAAAAAGTTTCCGTCATTCAAATCTTGATAGTTGTAGCCTTCGCGATGCAGTGCGGCAAAACCCTCAACGATATTCAGCGCGGTGTTTATAAGAGTACGCAGACTTTTAAATCTGACCTTCGCCAACAAGTACTTGGAAAAATCCTCATACTCGGGTGGACGAAGCGGCATAATATACCCGAACGTCCCGTCAAGCCATTCGGTGATATCCTCCGGCCATAGAAACGCGTCAGTCGGGGCGCCGTGGTCTATGTTGTTCTTAATGTTGTCGTAGAACTTTTCGGGATTCTTCATCTTGTTCTTGAAATACCATTTAAGAGCCTTTTGCTTCCCGCCGTAGTCCGCCTTGTAGACTATACCTTGACCTCCTTCACCCAGTTGCTCCAGCACCTTGACGGGCACAAAACCCTTAGTCTGGATAATCTGTCCTTCCTGTAATTCGCTCATAATTGCCCTCCTTCTTTGTGTACGCTTCTTTATGTACTTACTCTTTATGTACACTTCTTTGTGTATATTAATGTATTATTAAACAAGCAGTGTATGCGCCAGCTCCTGCGTCAAGCTGTCAAATATATATACCTCGCCCGGCCGCATCCGGTTTATCTCTTCCGGCTTGATGATGAATTCTCGTTTTATATTATAATTCGTCGTGCTGGTCGTGTTCGACCCGGGGAACAACTTAAACGGGCTTTGGTTGTACTTCCCGGTGGAATGTGCTGTAGATGTTTCCATCTTGTCATAATAGCCAATCGCCTCCGCCCACTTTGTTGCGCCGGCGCCGGATGAATGTGCGTAAAGCACTATTTTACCGCTGTTGCCTATTATAGTGTGAAATATCTTCTCTTCGCCGCCGCACATAGCGAAGACGTCCCTGCTGCATACAGTCAATTTGCAATGTTCATTATGCATTCGTATCAAACCGGCAAACAATTCGCTGTTCTCGGTTGAAAGCTCGTCGGCGATGAATGAGACATATTTACCCTTGCCCATGGCCATGCGAATCTGTGCGATCAGGACATTGAGCATAAGTTTATTTACGTTCGAAGTAATGTCTACCACGATAACATCTGACTCTTCTATGGTGCGCGTGATGCTTTTCCGGTCATGTGAAGTTTTGCGGCTCAATATGCCCGCAAACTGAGCCTCCAGCGACTGGAAACAGTTTTCCAACTTGTAGCGTTCAGATTGCCCTTGCATCAGCCTGGATTTGATATCCTGTCCCTTCGCGCTGTCAAACACGCCGCCGATGACAAGTCCGTCTACTTTGTTGAATAAATCCGAGTGGGGACATTTAACAAAGGCATTGAGGCTAGGCGCCTTGTTGAGCGCCCGAATATAGGCGTTCATACCGTCGATATAGTATTTTGCGTTAGGCTTGATATCGAATTCTTTAGCCGCGGCTTCCATAATGAGCTTACTTATTTCGTTGTCTGACAAGCCTATAAACGGATCGTACATCGGGTTATTATGGTTGATCACCGTTAACCTGCCTGAGTTTGCGAATGTTATTTGAAGCATGCTCTCCAAGTCTCGATCTGCCTCGTGCAGAACAACAACGGGCATGTTGTTTACACAAGCGGCATAGGCGATGGCGCTGATCGTCTGTGAGCGCCGCCTGTTATCACCTCCCGATATGACGACATTTGTCGGCAGCGATTCGGGCAAGAAGAATCCGCCGATTTCACTGGGGCGATATTCTATCACCCCGCGCCCTATTTGATTTGCCTTGTCCAAGCGCTGTCTCTTAATCAATGCTGTAATTGACTTAATCACTTCCGTCATCCCTCTATACATAACTGCGAACAGGCCGATAAACATTTTGACGAATATTCTAAACACTGATCCCCTCCATCCCCGCTAATACCTGTCAAAGCTGAATCGGAAGGGCTTCGAAAACGGCAACCCGACTATTGCTTCACCTACTTGCAGGCTGTTCATATCCCAGTCCTCTACCGTTGAACCCTTACGTTTTTCCTCAATTATCTCTGTATCGAATTTTTGGTACTGTTCCAGCATGATGTTTTTTCCGAAAAGCCCGCTCACATAATCCCTTGTGGAAACATCGTTCGCTCTAAACGCGAAAAGTGTAGAAAATCCCGCCGCTATATTCATTCCACGGCTCTTGCCGTATATCTCAAAAAGCTGCTCTATACTTTGAATGCCGGCCATGACTTTAACGCCGAGACTGCGGCCAAAGTTTACCCCATCGTCGATGTGCCTCAAATGTGGAAGCAGTTTGAACTCATCGCAAATAAGATAAACATTACCCTGCGGCTTATTACGGCCAAGCGCCTCTTTCAGCGCCAAGTCAAACATCAGTCGGTAAACAGGCGTGAGTATACTGCCGATGGAGAGGTCATACTCGATGAAAAGCGCTTTATTCTCTTTCCTTCGGACAAATTCACGAACAGAGAATCCGCCCTTATCGGCGAACACGCCTATGAATATCTCTCTCATTACCGAGAACATTTCCGATATAACGCCTTGAGATTGAGAGCCATCTCCGTCAATGTAAGAGAGCACAGCGCCCAGATCAATATGCCCTTCCAATATCCCCGCTATTTTTTCAAAGTTGCAGGAGTCCAACAAGCCTTTTAATTCCTTATTGAAAAGGTTCTCTTTTCTTAAAGCGTCGTTTTGCTTCCCTTCACGTATTATGGCAATGATAATAGCCGCCATCAAGTCGCGCGCCGCATTGGGAAAGAAGGCGTTTGTCGTATTCTTCGTCCGTTCCTCAAAGAATGACTTACAGATTTCCTGTGTGTTTAAGACAAAGTCTTTATCCTCCCAACCGTCAGCGAGAATCTCCTTATAGATGTTCCACTTTTCGGATTTACTCGCGTACTGCCGGGAGTTACCGATGAGCAAATCGCCGGGCTTATAGAACTGTGAAATGAAATCGCCCTTGCTGTCGAAAATTATCATCACATCGTCAAGGCTCATCGCCTTGCGAATCTGATCGACAAAGTGATAGAACAAGGTTGTTTTACCGCATCCGGTTCCGCCCATCAACAGCATATGTTTGCTCAACTCGTCCTGCCCTATATCAAATGACGCTGGTTTGCCACACCACTTGCCTTTCAGACGAATCATCGATGAAGCGGCCTTGGCGGGTGGCGGGTTCTCGGACACGCTATTCCCATATAATAATTTGAAATTTACAGCCATCGCGATCTCCTTTTGGTGGTTCGTTTATCTGGACTGCCCGCCTCTCGAATGAGCTTGCACGCTTTTTACCTGTGACTGAGGCCGGGATTTCTCCGGTGCCGCAGAAGGCGTGCCACTTTGTGATGACCCACTGCCTTTACTCTCGGCTACAGCTGTTTTATCTGCCGCTTGCTGCGGTGGCGCTGCTTGCTGTGGTCTTGCTTGTTGCTGCGGCGTCGTTTGCTGCTGCGCTTTTGACTGATAGCGTTTGTCTATATCCTGTCTGATACGCTGCTCATAGTTTTCACCATACTGCATTTTCGCATAACACTCAGTGCGTCTGTCGTTTTGGTCGCGAGCCGCCGAAAATTCGACATAAGCGGAGTCTCTGCCGTACTGGGAGGAAAGCCCGTTCATCTCACCTTTAGCATAGCTGTTTGCATCCGCTTCAACCGGCTGATACCTGTAGTTTACACCATCCGTGTTATAAACCCCGCCGCGTCCAGGCATATTGTGTGTCCACGACTCTGCTTTACTACGGTCTTGCGGCAGAGGCTTTGCTTTCCCCTGGATACAATCGTCCTGATACGCGTGCCGCCCTTCGTGAATCGTTGTCTGCATCGCTTGGTAGTTCCCCTTATCGCTTTTTATCAAGTCCGCGTTGACGCGCAGCTTGTCCGGTTCGCTTGGGCTATATTGCCCCCGTCTTGCACCAGGCATATTTTTATCCGGCGTAATAGTCCTCGGTGCTCTTCCTTGCTTCGCGGCCATCGTGTTTTCCAAACCTTGCAAGGCTTCGATCCGTTGTTGCATGGGCAACTGTTTCCAGTTGGATGTTTCAAACGCATTTAAGTTAGCCATAGTCAACCGCCTATATAGTCAGCGTCAAATCCCATCGCTTTGTAGTCTGCGATAAAATCGGGATTTTTCAGCAGCAAGTCCATAGTTAAAACGGCTTGGATATAGGCGCTGTTTTCCTTCGCCATAATATCGTCCAGCGAAATTCCATCATACTCGAATCCGGCGCGTTCGTCGTGCAACCACGCGCTTACTACAGGTCTGAGCGATTCATGCACAGCGGCAAGCTTCTGCGCCATCTGCTCTGACATATCCCGGCTCTTGCTTGTTTCCCGTGATATCTTTTTTGCTACGTTTTCCAGGCTCACTTTCTAGACCTCCCTTTGTTTTATGTGACCCCTGTTTTCCCCCAATTGTGCTTGTGTATCTCCTGCTTATGCGCTTTTACCCTCGGGAGCTTTTTCAGAAATTTTCGATAGTTTTCTCACCAACTCAAGCCTTCGAAGATTTTTGAGTTCTTCCGACGGCAATTTGGAAATTGCCATTCTATCGCGCACTACTTCCCCAATAGAAGCCACTCCTGGTACAGTAACAAATATCAGCGCTATAACACCAACTGGAAGAGTTGCTAATATTGCCAAATATATTGGAATGCCCACTAATACTAATAAGTTGATAAATAAAGGAACCTTATAACGCCATCCCAATTCAATTTTTTTCGTGTTACGCCGTGCGGTTCTTCCTATTGGTATATCTTGACCTGCTAAGGATGATTTTCCGATCACAAGATACGCCTCACCCCGTAACTTTTTATTTGTAATATCACCCGCCAGTTGAAGAGCCGCTTGTTTTTCATACAATTTACGTAGTTTGCGCAATACAAAAATCACAATTCCCATTGTCAGCGCTGTCGCTGGGGGAAATGCTTTTGTTAAAAAAGAAAGGATCTGCGGTGGCAATTCTAAATTTCCAATAAGCTCAGCTGCAACAGTGTCGCTTGTGCCACTCACAAGAATCTTACTTGCGATGAACGACAGGAAGATTGCGGCAACATCAGACACCATTTCAAGGATAAAAAATATATCGAACACTGCATTATCGCTTAGCGAGTATTTTTTCTTTTCGTCTTCTCTCTTCGGAGACCCTTTAGTATCGCCACCCGCAGACACATTCGCCGCTTTGAATTCTGACGTCGCCGAGTCCTTATTCTCTGCACTATCATCTCCAGATGTTTTTGACACTGATGTTGCCACATTCAAATGCGCTTTAATATCTTCGATTATTTGTACTTCGGCTGACTCAGGTTCTGTTTCACCCCTGTCAAGCAGCAATCGTCGCATTGGCATCGTTCGCCGTTTGCGTAGATTATCCTCCATATTAAGTGTCGCTGATTCATCATAAACTACCGCATTCGTTAATTCATCATCGATTGTTGTATTGCCGTGTTCCGGCGCTTCAATAGCGCTGAGGCGAGCACTGTTCTCCCCGCTGCCTATTGGTTCTCTGCAAAATGGGCACGATATCCCTGAATCAGATAAATGTTTATCCGATTCCCATTCTTTATTGCATTTATCGCATTTCATGAACTAGCGTTCCTTCCTATTAAACCTCTGTCTGATCAACTTCGCCTTCGAGGAAACTTAACCAAGCAGCTTAAAATTTCAGATTCAGCCATATGGCGGGACGTACGCCGCCGCCTTTGAAGTCAACACCGCGACCGTCTAAGTTGAGACTGCCATCACTGCGCACGTATACAGTGAGACCGCCGCAGTAGCCGGGTGAACGGAGCCACCACCAAGCCCATACGCCGTTTCTATATTTTAGCGCCCTCTCACTGTTGTACTCATCGTTGATGATATATCCCTTTCCGTCGTTTAGCGCTATTTTATCGTTCTCCCAATACCAGCCTTTATGGTTTGCCAAGTCGCCGCTATCTCCAAAGTATTTCACTACTTCATCTATACTGAGCAAAAACACTTTGTCTGCCGTATCGTTACCGCCCCTTGTGCCATACCATTGGTTATTCGGGTTAGAGTGCCTGGTTTCTAAAATCACTGCTTGCTCATGGCTGTTAAATTCTCTGAAAAACTCGCCATTCAGGTATTGACGTAATGTACAGCTTTCCCAAGTCACAGGCGCTTGTTTTGCATTATATGTGCGTCTATCAATGATGCCTTCAGTTAGCAACAACGCTCTGTCATTTCTGATTTTCAACACTCGCCATTTATATCCGCCGAAATTAATGTTGCGTCTTTCGCCTTGTCGTATCTCGTCGGCTGCGTTCATCGTAAGGCCGGATTGATGCGTGTACTTTGACAATGGCGCTTGCTGTATTTGAGTCGGCGGCGTTGGAAGCGACATTTTCAAGCGTAGCTTTTGCCGCATTTGAATCGGTAACATTGACAATGCTGCCGGTTGCTCCGTTTGGCTCAACAGCATCTGCTTCTCAATACTCAGATTAAGCCATAAAGCGGGACGAACACCCCCCTCTTCATCAGTGACAGTGGCGCCGAGCATACCGAGGCTGCCGTCATCGTCCACGCCTGCGGCGCCGCTATTGCCGTCACCGGGCGACCGGAGCCACCACCACACCGTGTTGTTGACAAACTTCCCCACCCTTTCATTGTTGTACTTGTCGTTGATGAAATATCCGTTCCCATCCCTTATCTCATCTTTGCTATTCTGCCAGTACCAGCCTTTACGGTTCGCCAAATCTCCGCTATCTCCAAAGTATTTCACTACTTCATCTATACTGAGTAAAAACACTTTGTCCACCGTATCATTACCGCCCATTGCGTCATACCATTGGTTATTGGGGTTGGTATTACAGATTTCCAAAATCCCCGCTTGTTCATAACTGCTGAACTCCCCTAAAAATTCACAATTCAAATATTGGCGTAATGTACAGCTTTCCCAAGTTACATCCGCATATTTAGTATTGTAGGGACGCGTTTCAATGACATCTTCGGTCAGCAACAACGCCTTGTCGCCTTGAATATCCAAAACCCGCCATTCGTACTCGCCGAACTTAATGTTACGCCTTCTTCCTTGTATGACCTCGGCTGCTGCGCCCCTAGCAACGCCTGACTGATATGTGGTTGACCGTTGCTTAGACTGCTGTGATGATGGCAACGACAGTGACGACACTCGTTTCGGCAGCATCGGCGCCATTATTCGCTGTATCGGTGGTGGCTGTGCTGTTTGAAGTCTGCGCAGCGGCGCCTTTGAAATCGCTCGCAGAGTGTGACCCTTCACGCTTAGCTGCCAGCCAAGCGCCTCCGTGAACTCACTTATTATATTCTCTGCAGCTTCCTCTGTTATAAACGCCTCGGTTAGTTTTGCAACTGCTTGCTTAAAGGCTATTTCTTTATCCTCTTGCTCTGCATTGAGATAGTCTTGCAGGATTGCTGCTACACCCTTTTCATATACGGCGAATACAAGACTCTTGATATTCGCCGATACCTGCGGCGCATAGTCCGGAAAGAACGCCTTTAATTGCTTACCAAGGAGTACTTCATAACCATGCTTCTGTGCAATGAAGATGAGGGCGTCTTTCGTGTTGTCGAATATTTTTGACTGCCCTTCGTCAATGTCTCTTTTTATCCCGCTCCCGCGTTTATTGTCCCGCATCATACAATCCTCCCGGTCTAGTCCTTCAGGTAATCTTGTGCGTTTCTATTCTTCGTATCGGCTGATGTCTCTTGGCTTAATCATCTTAATCAACCTCGTGGGGTTGTCACTTCTAAGTACTGCCTCTTTGCTTCCGGCAAACTCTTCAAGCATTGATTCATTCACTTCCTCGCCTACAGCAATAGCTACCTTGATTGCTATCTCAAACCAACGGTTCTGTTTTAATGAGTTCAAACCCTTTTTATAGTCGTCCGTCGGCTTGCTGCCGGAGATTAAGACTATCGCCGGGGCGAACGTACCAGCTATTTCTTTCATAAACCCTTTATAAACCGACAACTTTTCGTTTAACTTACTGCAAGCGTCTCCGAAGTCGCTTGCGCCGCCGGCCTCTATATAATGCCAGAAAAAGTTTTCCGCTCTAATCGGTTCGTTGGGCGTAAGCCACTGCGCTCCCGAAGAAAATTTGAGTACAGCTACTTTGACCTGCACATCCTGATTTTCATCTTCAAGAGTCTTCAGTTCAGGGATAAATTCTTCTATTATTGAGTTAATAGTCCCTATTCGGGAACCAATCATATTGTCGGATGTATCCACTAAGAGGAATATCATGAAATTTTTATGCGGCATGGATACAAGTTCCAACATACCCATATTTCGTGCTTCGTTCCTCGCACTCAACTGCCAGCCAAGCGCCTCCGCGAATTCACGGATGATATTCTCTGCGGCCTCTTGTGTTATAAACGCCTCGGTCAGCTTAGCAACAGCTTGTTTAAATGCTATTTCTTTATCCGCCTGCTTTGCATGAAGATAGCTTTGCAGAATTGCTGCGGCGCCATTTTCATAGACGGCAAATACCAAGCGCTTCCTATTGACTGATACCTGCGGCGTATAGTCAGGGAAGAAGGTTTTTAGTTTCTTTCCAAGAAGTACTTCACTGCCATGCTTCTGCGCAATGAAGATAAAGGCTTCTCTTGTGTTGTCAAAGGTTTTGGATTTGTCTTCATCCGTGTCTATGCCATTGATGTGCTTCATTACTATACATTCCTCCAATGTGGCAGCTGAGCATTCCCTTTTCAGCGGCTACACAGACTACACTGTTTTATAACCACTGTTAATTCATTTTTGGAACACTCATCTCTATATTCTCTCTCATCTCAAAATTTTCTCGGCCGCCTATGGCGGCAAGGTCGATTTCGCCTCCGGCGAAACAGATTAAGAGATTTAAGATTTAAGATTCAGCCATAAAGCGGGACGAACACCGCCGTAATCGTTGTAGACAAGGCTGCCGAGCACGTCGAGCCCGCCGTCATTGTGCACGTTCGCCGCGCTGATACCGTTGTAGCCGGGCGACCGGAGCCACCACCACGCCCCCACATTCCTGTATTTTGCCATCCTTTTATCGTTGTATTGATCCCTAATAATCCACATTCTTTTGCCGCGCAGATTCTCCAGATTCCCACTATCTCCAAAGTATTTTACTACTTCATTTATGCTGAGCAGAAACACCTTATCCACTGTACTTTCGCCGCCCTTTGTTCCATAGAATTGGTTATTTGGGTTGGCATTCCTCGTTTCTAAAATCTTCGCTCGCTCCTGCCTGCTGAACGTATTAAAGAACTCGTCATTCAGGTACTGACGTAAAGTGCAGTTTTTCCATGTCACATCCTCATCTTGGACATTGTACGGACGTTGCTCAATGATGTCTTCAGTCAGCAATAATGCCTTGTCTCCCTGAATATCCAGCACCCGCCAGCTATATCCACCGAACTTTATGTTACGCCTTTTGCCTTGTCTAATCTCGGCGGCAGTACCCGTAGCGGCATCTGATTTGTATGTAATATTCGACCCTTGCATAATCTGCACTTGCGGTTGAACTGATTGTTCTGTTTGGTTCAACGATGTTTGCGCCGTTTTCTGTTGTCCCGTTTGAGTTGATGCCGTTTGGTGAAGTACTGACTGCGTATTAGCTTGTTGTGGTTGCCCGCCCGTGCCCACCTTCCAACCAAGTGCCCCTGCAAACTCGCGTATAATATTCTCCGCCGCATCCTGCGCTATAAACGCCTCAGTCAGCTTTGAAACAGCTTGCTTAAATGCCGTCTCTTTATCCGCCTGCTTTGCAGCAAGGCAACTTTGCAGGATTGCTGCGGCGCCTTTTTCATAAACCGCGAATACCAAGCTCTTAATATTTTGATGCATCTGCGGCGCGTAATCAGGTAAAAACGCCTTTAGCTTATTTCCAAGAAGCACCTCGGCACCATGCTCCTGTGCGATGAATATAAGAGCCTCTTTTGTATTGTCAAAGGTTTTATGCTTGTCCCCATTCCCTTGAACAAGGCGCTCACCGCAAAATGGACAGGAAACAAGCGACGCCGATATGCGCCTGTCGGTTTCCCATTTGCTCTTGCACTTATTACATATCATATGACTTTCCCTCCCTAATCTCTCCGGTTATCTTGTGTATCGGCGACTTATCATTAATAATGATGTGACATAGCCTGATAACCTGTCGAGAGCGAAATGCGTTCCCTTTTGCGTCATCGCCATCTCCGCAAAGTAAGCGAGGATTTTCAGCGATGTCAGCGCTTTATGCTGGAAATCCAGCCTCTTTTCCGGATCACTTTGAGTTCCTCTTCCTATCAGCACCTCATTCGCCCTGTAAATATTCTCAACGATGTCCATCGCTAAATTCTGCATGCGGCTCACGAGGGTAAAACGGAACTGCTTGGGCGACTTCTGCGTCACAGTTATGACATATGTGCAGATGTCCTTTGCTTTCATGACCACGGTTAATTCGTTTTTTGGAACATTCATCTCAATATCACCTCATCTCAAAATTTTCATGGCCGCCTCCGGCGGCAATGGCGATTTCGCCTTCGGCGAAACAGATTAAGAGATTTAAGATTTTAGATTCAGCCATAAAGCGGGACGAACACCGACGTGTCCGCAGTCGACACTGAGGCCGCCCATGATGAGTTCGCCGTCAGTGAACACGTGCGCCGCGTCGCCACTGTTGTGGCCGGGCGACCGGAGCCACCACCACGCCCCTTCGTCCCCGCACTTTGCCATCCTTTCATTGTTATACTGGTCGTTGATGTAATAGCCTTTCCCATCTTTTAGTTCAAATTTATTGTTGCGCCAGTACCAACCTTTATGGTTTGCCAAATCCCCGCTGTCGCCAAAGTATTTCACCACTTCATCTATGCTAAGCAGAAACGCCTTATCTGTTGTTCTTTTGCCTCCATTTATGCCATACCATTGATTGTTTAGGTTGGTGTTCGTAGTTTCTAAAATCATTTCTTGCTCCTGGCTATTAAACTTACTTAAGAACTCACCGTTCAGATACTTGCGCAAGGTGCAACTTTCCCAAGTCACGTCCATGTAATCTGTATTGTAGGGACATTTCTCAATGATGTTTTCGGTCAGCAGCAATGCTTTGTCCCCTTGAATATCCAGCACCCGCCATTTGTATCTGCCAAATTTGAGGTTACGCCTTTTGCCCTTTATAATCTCGCCGGCTGCACCCGTAGCGGTACCTGATTTATGTGAAGGCTTCAGCGAAGTCGATTGCTGCGTTTGACCCACCGCACTCAACTGCCAGCCAAGCGCTTCCGCGAACTCACGGACGATATTCTCCGCTGCGCCCGGCTCGACAAATGCCTCGGTCAACTTAGAAACAGCTCGTTTAAATGCTATTTCTTTATCCGCCTGCTTTGCATTGAGATGATTCTGTAAGATCGACGCAGCGCCATTTTCATAGACGGAAAACACCAACTTCTTAATGTTCATTGATACCTGCGCATAATCAGGGAAGAATGCCTTTAGTTGCTTTCCAAGAAGCACCTCATTGCCGTGCTTCTGCGCAATGAATATAAGAGCATCCTTCGTATTATCAAAGGTTTTGGGCTTGACTTCGTCCGCTTGAGCAAGACTTTCCCCGCAAAACGGACAAGAAACAAGTGACGCCGATATGCGTTGGTCTGTTTTCCATTCGCTCTTGCACTTATTACATATCATACGGTCCTCCTGTCATGTGGCACTTTCCCTCATCTCAAGATTTTCGTACCCACCTCCAGCGACGTGCTTGTTTCCATCTTCGGCGGCAAGGTCGATTTCGCCTTCGGCGAAACAGATTAAGAGATTTAAGATTTTAGATTCAGCCATAAAGCGGGACGAACACCGCCGCGATCGTAGAGGACATTGTAGCCGCTCAAGAGGAGTACGCCGACATTGCTCACGTGCGCCGCGTAGTCACTGTCGAAGCCGGGCGACCGGAGCCACCACCACGCCCCATCATCCTCGTACTTTGCCACCCTTTCATTGTTGTACTGGTCGCTGATGTAATATCCTGCTCCATCTCTTAGTTCATATCCCTCGTTCCCCACATACCATCCTTTACGGTTTGCCAAATCGCCGTTGTCACCAAAGTATTTCACTACTTCATCTATGCTGAGCAAAAACACCTTATCCGTTGTACTGTTGCCTCCATCTGTGTCATACCATTGATTTTTTAGGTTGGTGTTCGTGGTTTCTAAAATCATTTCTTGCTCCTGACTACTGAACTTATTTAGGAACTCACCGTTCAGGTACTTGCGCAAGGTGCAGCTTTCCCAGGTCACATCCACATACTCTGTATTGTATGGACATCTCTCAATGACATCTTCAGTCAACAACAACGCCTTGTCACCTTGAATATCCAGCACCCGCCAGTCATATCCGCCGAACTTAATGTTATGCATTCCGCCTCCTAGAATCTCAGCGATGGCCTTGTCTACGCTCCCATCCATCTCAACGATGGTGTCAGTGTCGCTACTTGCCTCAGCGTCGGCGTTTGTATCATTGTTTAACTTATTATGTGTAAACAAGCCCACCACCAACGCCAGCGCCACTATCAGAATCAATACCGGCGCCAGCGCCTTCCTCCCCTGCTGCTTGTTCGGCAATGGCGGTGGCGATGGCGATAGCGGCGACTTCGTTGACTGTGACTGTGATTGCGATTGCTTGCTCTGTGGCTGCGGCTGTGCTTTAGTCTGCGCTGTTTGTAACTGTATCGCCGCTGTTTCCGGCTGCAGCGCCTGTTGAACATCTTGCTGCGCTTTACCCGCCGCACTCAGCTGCCAGCCAAGCGCTTCCGCGAACTCCCGAACGATATTCTCCGCTGCGTCCTGCGCGACAAACGCCTCGCTCAACTTCGCAACAGCCCGCTTAAATGCTATTTCTTTATCCGCCTGCTTTGCATTGAGATGGCTTTTCAGGATTGACGCGGCGCCCTTTTCGTAGACGGCAAATACTAGGCTCTTCCTATTCGGCGACACCTGCGGCGCATAGTCATGAAAGAACGCCTTGAGCTTCTTTCCGAGCAGCACCTCATTGCCGTGCTTCTGCGCAATGAATATAAGAGCATCTTTTGTATTATCAAAGGCCTGGGGCTTGTCTTCGTCCGCTTGAGTAAGCCTCTCCCCGCAAAACGGACATGAAATAAGCGACGCCGATATGCGCCTGTCGGTTTCCCACTTACTCTTACACTTATTACATATCATATATTTTGCTCCTAGCCCTTACTGCGATAGCATTGTTCGGAACTCTATGCTTGATATTCATACTCTTCCACATAGATGCTATAAATTCCGCCCGAAGCCGGATATTTGACGCTCACTTTATAAAACGCTCTACATTCACTAACCACGCCGCCGCATTTACAATATATCTATCTGTTCCGGCGGAGTTCCAGTCGACATACAGTCGTGTAAAACCTCCATCAATTAGCGCTCGTTTGCCATTGCAATCATAATAAGCTGTAACAACTTTCCCGTTTGAACCGTATATTAGCGGTTTAACCTCCCTATACTGTCAAGCAGTTTTTCCTTAAAAATCAAGGTTTTTTGAATTATTCGAATTACATATCTCAGTAAAATGAGCCTTAATCATGGATATCTCTACGTATCTTCTACGAGA
>JAISED010000037.1 GCA_031264295.1 Eubacteriales Family XIII. Incertae Sedis bacterium
GGCACACTCGACGAAATTTTAGAGAAGAAAGAAGGGATTTCAGTGGCGTATGAAATGTTGACATCAATAAGCGCCGACGAGAATGAACGCGCGCGTTTCCACTCGCGCCGCATGTGGCAGCTGGACAGGGAACACGAAATGGCGGTGCGACGTGAGCGTGATGAAAAAGATAGGCTTCGTGAGGAAAAATTGAGGCTTCGTGAGGAAAAATTGGAGCAGGCAGAGACCCAATTTGAACAAAAAATGACTCAATTTGAGCAATCCCTCGCCGACAAGGATAAGTCACTCGCTGACAAGGATAAGTCGCTTGCTGACGCGCAAGCTATCATTGCTGAATTACGCGCCAAACTCGGTGAACGCATCTGAGGTAACTAAATTCACTTGGGTTTCAACCGGCTTGAAGTGCTCAGCAGCGGTGTCCAGCAGCGCTATGTATATATTTACCACTATCTGATACAGTTCGGGGGGTATCTCTTTCCCTGCGCCGAGTTTCGCGAGCATGGTCGCGGCACTGTCGTCATGGTAGATCGATATACCGTTTTCTACCGCCAACTGCAGTATCTTCTGGGCGGCGTAGCCCGAACCTGCCGCTACCACCTTAGGCGCTCTGTCATTATCTATATCATACTTAAGCGCCGCAGCTTTAAGATCCTGCACTGCTTCGCCATGCGCGCTTGAGTTGTTCGTCGCATTTTTCAAATCATCAAACTCTGACATCTATTCCAGCCTTTCTCATAGCAAGGTTCGGAAACTTCTGCATTATGCTGCGCTCCTCTGTGTATACGCCCACCTTATAAGCTGAAAGATTATATCCGCACGCTTCTGTCGTCTTCTTCAAGGCGTTTCGCATACCTTTCACGTCGTCTTCCAACACAGCGGGACATTTTATGTCCAGATCCAGATTCCGTCCCTTAGCAAGCAGATCCACCTCAAAATCGCCGAATTTTTCGGATCGTATGATGAAGAAAATATTATTTACATCTTCTCCGCCGCCGTCCTTCTCCTTTGCGTCCTTGTCCACATAAAACTCTGAATATATCTCTTCATCCAGAAATCTCACCGGGAATAGGAAGTGAATGAGGGAAAAGACCGGACTCTCATTTTGCACAAGTTGGTTGAGCAAGTTCTGAGCCGCGGCCGCAGCTCTTTCGGTGCTGCTTATCTCGAGAGCGCGAGCTATTACATCCGTAATATCCCCCGGCGTCCGGACAGCTCCCGTTCCTGATCTATCCGCTCCTAGGCCCCCTTTTGCGGCATCCGTTTCGCTACCTGCCCCGCCCTGCGCGAGCTGGGCCGCTCGGTTTGCCTCGGCAGCCCCCTGCCCTGCCTGTGCCGCGTTCGCCCCGCCCTTGGCAGCTGTCTCCGCGTTCTGTCCCGCGAGTGCGCCGCTCATGACTCTGCTCGCATCCGCCCCGCCTCGGCCGACAGCCGCTTCGCTGCCTGCCCCGCCCTGTGCGAGCTGAGCCGCTCGGTTCGTCTCGGCGGCGCCCTGCCCTGTCTGAGCCGCGCTCGCCCCGCCTCTGCCGGCGTTCATGCCCGCGAGACGCGCAGTATTAACCGCTTCATTTAAGTGTGAAAAGAGCAGCCTACGCATATCGGCGGCGTCTGCATCTGTGAACCGCCCATAGGACTTAAGCTCCTCGCCGAGTTTAGCAACTGCGTCCGTGAGCAGCCTCAGATCCGCCTTGTCGAAACGCACAACATTATGCACTATAGTCATGAGTCTGTTTGTGAGCCTGTCGCCTGAGATGAAACGATATTTATCAGCCGTCTCTGTAAGCACGGGCAGCAGCTCCTGTTTTAAAAAAGCACTCATCCGCCTCTGCGCCGTATCCGGATCGCCCTTCATAAGCTCCGCCGTCAAGCTTTCCATACGTGTGAGAAGTCCGCGCAATGCGGCCGCGTCCTCACCCTTTAACATGGACGTGAACTGCTCGGTCTGCATGTAAATAGACTTCGCGGTATTCCCCATGTTTACATGACTGTCGAAAGCTCGCAGAAGATTTGCAATAATATCTTTAAGCTTGGAATATCCATCATTCTCCGCCAGCACACGCAGGGCTTCAAAAAGCTCGCCCTTGAAAAGCGTGACGTCCTTATCTGCGGCCATCAAGGCGTTCAGCAGATCCTGCGGCTTCATGAACAGTTCATTGGCGCTTCCGTTTGCTGACGCAAAAGCCGGATTATTAAAAAAACGCAAAAACAGGAAGAGCTTCTTCAGCTCTTCCGACTGCGCTGTAAGTTCTGTTTTAAGGGGTGAAAATATCTCTCTGCTGAGATTTCTGAGCAGAGCCTCTCTCTGCTCGTCTCCCCCTTCTTTTTTTTCCGTAACTCTGTAACTCAGAGCCTCATCCGGGCGGTTTATGTCAAATACGGCGCCGCCCGGAAGCTGCTTTGGCAGATTGTCGACCTTGCTGGAAGCCGGAACCGCCGATGTGATTTTCAAGATATCGACCACGCCGACACTCCTTTCGGGGACTAACCTCTACAGAATACCCCCCGCTCACGCGGGGGAAAATAAGTCGTCCATCATGATTTGCCAAATGCTAAGTAGGGATCACCCCGCTTATGCGGGGAAAACTAATTGAATAAATGCGTTTTATACATCAGCTTATACCTTAGCGCCGCTTGAGCGCTTCCAGCACCTTTACGGCGACCATTATATCACTGCTTCTGGAATCCACGGTCACATCAAGAAGCTTTTTCACTTCAGGGCGCTTAGTAATATAATCGACCAATTGCTTGTTTTCTTCATTCTGTTCAGCAACTTCTGTACTTAAATCTTCCGATAACAATTCCGCCAGCGTAATATTGAGAACCTGGCAGATCTCATTCAAACGCTCAAGATCTATTGAGTTCTTCCCGATTTCCCACGCGGATACCGAGCTATGCGTAACATCAAGCGCTTCAGCCAGTTCCTTCTGTGTCATCTTCCGCATTTTGCGGTAGATTTTGATATTATTACGAGCGATATTATTGATTCCTTCCATTTGCATAAAAAATACCTCCTGCATTGCATTCTCAGCCCGATCATTCAAGTATCGGTTCACTCCGGCAGGCGGGGTTAGACCTGCTCTGATCCTTGAAAAATCAATGTCTGAATCACATTCGCCGCCCTCTTACTCATAGGACGGGCAGCTTACACTTAGACGAACAAACCATTCGGGTCGCCCCTGTAAAAAATCAATGCGAAAATTGTCGGCTAAAATAACACACCGTACATATTCGTACTCTACACCTGTCTCTATTATATATTGGATTCATTGCAAAATCAAGCTTGTTTTTCCGCTTTATTCACCTTCTTTACATTTTCAGGCGAATTGTCATAAGTCAACAACAATTCAGCCTTTTGTATAGCTGTTTTCCCCATTTCTCAAGGCAAATTATCATAATAGACGAAATCTTTTAACTTAATTTAATTGCATAAATGGCTAATTCCCCCTTTCTGATTCTTAGCAATGTAATTTTTTTCACTTTTTAGTGAAAGTATTTTGATTTTTTTTGGAAATCGTGTTAAACTAATAGTAATTGATTATAAATAAAAATTGGGATTGGGGATGCGCGTCAGCGCGGCACACGGTTTTGCTTCGGTACTTTGCCGTTGCATAGCGTTTGTTTTGTGTTAATGAAAAGGTGGGATAAAATATGAGTGATTACGACACTAATGATTCCATGTTGGAACTGTACTTGTTTGAGTCTACAACTCTGTTAGATCAGTTGGATGAAATTCTGCTTCAATCGGAACATGATAAGAATCTTTCTTCTGATAATATTAACGAGATCTTTCGTATAATGCACACGATCAAGGGTTCGTCTGCTATGATGTCTTTTAATATTATCGCCGAGGTTTCTCATAAGCTTGAGGATCTCTTCTTCATCGTCCGGGATCAGGGCGGGATCGATGAGGCTTTTTTCAGTGTACTGTTCGACCTCGTTTTGAGGGTTTCTGACTTCTTGAAGACCGAGGTAGATAAGATTCAGCAGGGTGAAGAGCTTTCTCCTGAAAACTCCGGCCTTGTGGATGAGATATTGAAACTGATATCCGATATAAAGTCGGCGTCTTCGGGGGGGGCGCCAGAGCCTGTTTCACCCGCCGCTTCAGGCGGCGCTTCGGCTCAGTCAGACGCCTCCGTTCAAAATGCTCCGTCTGCGTCAGGGCAAAGCGACTTCCCTTCCGACGACGCGATCAAGGCAAGTCTTGGCGAGGGAGAGTCACTATATCACCTTCATGTGTACTTTACTGAAGATTGTCAGATGGAAAACATTCGCGCTTTCATGCTTGTAAGCAAGCTCCAGACTATGGGTGAAATCATAAGAATAAAGCCCGAAGATATAGAAGGCAACCCGGATACAGCTGATTACATACAGCAGAACGGTTTTTATTGTACATTCATCACCTCCCTGCCCAAGGCCGAGGTTGAATCGTCGGCGAAATCCACGCTGTCTGTCGAATCTGTCGCCTTCATGGACAATTTCCCAGGCGGCGCGCCCGCGGCGAGCGCCGCATCAGGCGTCGGCCAGAGCGGTTCCGCGGCATCAGGGATTATTGCGCCTGTTTCAGCCGAAAACGCATCAGGCACGCCCGACAATACCGCAGCGTCCGCTGCATCCGCCGCCGTTTCGAAATCCGCAGCCGCAGCGCCTGCCCAGCCCGAATCACCTGATCAACCGACACACAAACCTGCCAAGCAGAATCTCATAAATGTAGATCTTAATAAACTGGATATATTGATGGATCTGGTGGGGGAAATAGTCATCACCGAGTCTATGGTTTCCGGGAACCCCGATCTCATCGGTCTGGAACTTGAGAACTTCCATAAATCGGCCAGACAGCTCAGGAAGCTCACCGATGAACTCCAGGATACTGTCATGTCCGTACGCATGATGCCGGTAGCCACCACCTTCCAGAAGATGCGCAGAATCGTCCGCGATATGGGCAAGCAGCTCGACAAGGACGTGGAACTCACGCTGGTGGGCGAAACTACAGAGGTTGACAAAACCATCATTGACGCAATAGGGGATCCTCTCATGCATCTTGTGAGGAATGCGATGGATCACGCTATAGAGACCCGCCCGGACAGGGCGCTCACCTCTAAACCCGCGGTTGGAAGCATAATCCTGTCAGCTCAGAACATAGGCGGCGACATCATCATCTCCGTGAGCGACGACGGTAAAGGGCTGGACGTCGAAACCATCCTCAACAAGGCGCGCGATCGCGGTCTTCTGATCAAGCCGGAGAATGAATACTCCGAAAAGGAGATCTACAACCTGTTGATGCTTCCGGGTTTTTCCACTAAGGAGACGGTGACGGAATTCTCCGGAAGGGGCGTCGGCATGGATGTAGTGAAGAAGAATATCGAGAAGATCGGCGGCACTGTCACCATAGAGAGTGTGAAGGGTCAAGGCACAAACATCTTCTTCAAGATCCCGCTCACCCTCGCCATCATCGCCAGCATGGAGATCGAAGCCGGCGGCAACACCTACGCGATCCCCATCGCCAATATCCGCGAGTCATTCAAGGCCAACGGCAGTCAGCTTCTCTCCGATCCCGATGGGAACGAAATGATAATGATCAGGGGCGCCGCGTATCCCATCATCCGATTACACAGGATATTCAACCTTGATAACTGCATTACGGCCATTGAGGACGGAATCCTGCTGCTTGTGGACTCCGGCGACAGGCTGGCGTGCATTTTAGCCGATAAGTTGCTGGGGAAACATCAGGTGGTCGTTAAACCGCTTCCGACATATTTCTCCTGGTATGACGTCAAATCCGCAGGGATAGCGGGATGCACCATACTCGGCGACGGCAGCATCAGCCTTATCTTGGATATACAAAGCATACTGACACAATATTGAGGACATTATAATAATGCTTAAGATAAATGATGATGAATTTAACGCAATCACCAACTTCATAAAGTCCAACTACGGGGTTGATCTGCACAAGAAACGCGCCTTGATCGAGGGGCGCTTGGGCAACTACATCCCCGGGCTCGGCTTCAAGAATTATATGGACTACTTTGAGTTCGCCAAGAACGACGGCAGCGGCGAGGAACTGGTCAGCCTTCTCAACAGGCTGACTACGAACCATACATATTTCATGCGGGAGAGGGAACATTTTGACTTTTATGAGAATGCCATCCTCCCCTGGATCGACAGAGAACTGCATTCCAAGGATCTGCGGGTATGGTGCGCCGGTTGTTCAACCGGTCAGGAACCCTATACCCTTGCACTCCTGACCTTTGAATACCTGGCTTCCGCCGCGGCTGCCTGGGAACACACCATCCTCGCCTCCGATCTATCGAACAAGGCGCTGGATATCGCGAAGAAAGGGCTTTACCCCAAGAGCGACCTGGAGAAGATGCCCGCTGAATGGGTTAAAAAATACTTCGTATCTCATGATGAGAATATGTTTTCCGTCAGTGACAAACTGAAGAAAAGTCTGGCTTTCAGACGCTTCAATCTTCTGGACAGATTCAGCTTTCGTCAGCCGTTTCAGGCCATTTTCTGCCGAAATGTGATGATATACTTTGATATACCTACGAAAAACACACTCATCAACAAGTTCTATGACGTGCTGCTGCCGGGAGGTTTCTTGCTCATAGGTCAGAGTGAGTCTCTATCCTCATGTACACATAAATTCCGCTATGTTATGCCGTCCGTGTATCAAAAGTAAGGCCGCCGTCATACTGCATCTAAATCCTTGAGCGAATTCTCTAATTCTCTCAAGTTTTCTTTTTTTTTGCCGATAATTATGATATCGGTTCAGAGATTTATGCGCCGAAGGCGCAAGTGTTCAGGAGGTAATATTTATGGCATATTCAGTTGGTTCAGTGACCGGTCTGCTCACCAAAACAGGAATCGGCGGGCTTGCATCCGGCATGGATATAGACAGTCTCATCGAAAAGATGACTTCTCTCAACAGGCAGAGGATCACCAAGCAAGAACAGTCTGTTCAGAAGCTTCTCTGGAAGCAGGACGCTTACCGTAGCGTAAGCAAATCGCTGATTGAATTCCGCGATAAGTATTTAAGTCTGACTTCGGCTACAAACTTTAAAAGTACGTCGATTTTCAACACCATTGCGGCCACTGTGGACTCTAATACAAGCGCTTTCACGGCCACCGCCACAGGCGAAGCTACTGCCGGGAAGATGTATATCAACAGGATAGACCAACTGGCGAGCAACACTCAGTTGACCAATGATGGCAAGATATCTAAGCCTCTGGAGGCTCAGATGGATATCCCCGCCGCTTTTGACGCTCTGCATGATATAGAAAACAATCCCGGAAGCATGAGAACATTTCTGGTCGATCTTGACGGTCAGAGCCGTCTCATCGTCATGGATCAGGACTTCGTTAATGATATCAGGTCTCAGTCCACAGGCGACATGAATGAGAAATTTCAAAACAGCCTGCAAAAGCTGCTGAATCTCAACTTCAACGGCGAGGCTTCCCCTACTGCCGGCACTGAAAGGGTGAAGGCAAATGTGGATTCGGGCGGCAAGATAAGCTTTGACACGCTGAGCAGTTCAAAGCTCACGATCAAGGCTACCGGAGACGATGCTGTGAATAAGGAAACCTTGGAGATCCTCGGTTTCACAGAAGGGCAGTCCAACAAGCTTGATACGACGAAATCGCTTGCCGATCTGGCTGCCAGTTTCAAGGGCGGCAATCTTGTTGCCGACGCAAACGGCATGTTCCGCTTCGGCATAAACAACACTACCATTGAGATCTCTCAGGATCAATCCCTGACCGACCTCATGATTAAGATCAATAACAGTACGGCGGGCGTAACGCTCTCATATTCCGAGATAAGCGATAAATTCACTTTGACCGCCAAGAATTCCGGCGCCGGCGATATAAACATGGGCGACATAGACGGCAACCTCATGGCGACGCTCTTCGATAGTTCGACTACGACCCAGGGCGGCAACGCCGTATTATATATCAATGGTGTAAAAGTAGAAAGAAGTACCAATGATTTCGCCATAGACGGGGTGAGGCTCTCCCTCAAGGAGACGCTCAATCCCGAGCATCCTGTTACAGGCCCGGCTCCAGCTTCGCCGACTTCCGGAGAAACTATAAGTCTCGCTCCCGATTCCAGCAAGCTGTTCGATGCGGTAAAGCAGTTCGTTGAAGACTATAACGGCATGATCACCTTCATCAAGGGACTCACGAAGGAGCAGACATACAGCGATTTTGAGCCTCTGACGGACGCACAGAAGGCGGATATGTCGGAGGGGCAGGTCAAGTCATGGGAGGATAAGGCAAAGTCGGGCATACTGCTTAATGATTCCCTCACCAGTAATCTCGCGACCAGCATTCAGGGCGCTCTTCTGAACACGACGGGCATCAACGGCTTCGGTCTTTACAGCATGGGGATTAAATCCGCGGGATGGGCGGAAAACGGAAAGCTCACCCTCGATGAGGACGCCTTAAGAGCGGCTCTCGACAAGAATCCTGACGAGGTGAGGGCTTTATTCACCGACGCCGCAAATGGGATCTCCCCCAAGCTTGATAAGCTTATCGACAATGCAGTCAGAACCAGCGGGGTCAAGGGTACACGAGGCAGCCTTATCGAAATGGCCGGCTACGCTTCTACCCAGTCGGATACCGAAAACAGTATAAATACCCAGATTACCAGCTACAATAAGAATATAAATAGTCTCAAAACCCAGCTCGAGAAGGAAGAGAGCAGACTGTGGAGCCGCTTTTCGGCGATGGAATCAGCCCTTGCGAAGCTAAACCAGCAAAACAGTATATTAACGCAATACTTAGGAACTAAGAGTTAGGATTCGTTAAGGAGTCATCATGCAAAATAACCTTTATGCGCAATACAAAGCAAAATCACTGGAAACGCTCACCAATGGCGAGATTATAGTAAAGCTCTTCGAGGAGGTTTCCAAACAGATCAGCACGGCTATATTTCTGACTAATCAGGGCGAAGACGTGAAGGCGTTTAATTGTATTGCCAAGGCGCAAAAAATCATATCAACGCTCACATTGTCCCTTGATATGAGCTACGGGATATCATTACCGTTGAGCGATCTATATGATTTTCTTCACGGCGAACTCGGCAAGGCCGTAACCGCTAAAGACACCGCACTTATGAAGAGTTCGCTCTCACTTGTGGACGAACTCAAGGTGACGTTCCGTCAGGCGGAGCGGCAGGCCAGAGCGGGTAAGTTCTGATGGACGGCGGGATTTCGCAGAAGCGCTATCTTGATGAGAAAGAGGACATTCTGGATCGATGCCTCGCCATCACTCAAGACATTTACAACAATATAAACAACGCAGAGCGGCTCGACGAGCTTTTGAGCAAGCGCATGGATATGATAAATGAGCTCACAGCCTTGGAGAATTCCACTCCCGACGCGTCCAAATCCACATTGCCCAAGCCGGACGCAGATCGTCTGGGCAACAAACTAAACCTCGTTTTGGATCTCGATCGCAAAGCTGAAGCGGCGCTCACCGAAGCGAGATGCAAACTGATAGAATCCATGAAATCCAACACCAACGGCCGCAAGCTGCTGCAATACGACGGCATAGGCGCAGGTACAGGCAAGTTCTTGGATCAAAAAGAATAAAGCATACGACACCTATCATAATAAGCATCTGTCAATAACCGTTTTTCAATGTTCTCCAACATCGCAGGAAAGACGGTTATTGATTTTTTGACTTAATAGGACTTCCACTATAAGAATCGCCGCAGTTGTTTTTTTCACGAACACATTCCTTTCACAAGCAACAGCCGGATTGCACTTGCACTCCGACTGTTGCTAAATTTTGAATTATTTATCGCACGTATGTTCGGCATTCGAATAGCCCTTTTCAGACTAATACATAAGCTGAATACTTCCTAAATATCCAAAATCAATTGCAGTAATCGTTTTGCGTTCTTGTGTTTCAAAATCAAAATATTCTATTCCCGCAAAATCATCGGTTCGTACTGCGGAATAAACGCCCTTTAGGTCTTGTGAAAAACCGCCGCCTCTCCACGAAAAATGCTCTTCCGATTGAAATAACACATCCTTACTATTTATATCTATCACTTCTGACATATCATAAGCCTCATCCAGATGTTGTGGAGTACAAGGTCCGACAAGAGGAAAAGCGACTTGCTTCTCTCACGAAGCAGGCCGAAAAGAAGCAGGCGCAAATTGAAAAACTGGACGCGAATCTATCGGTCAAGACCAACGCCAAGGCCACGCTTGACGAGGTTAACGCGATGGGCAAGCCGGCGCTTCTGGGCGGCGTAAACTTCACCGATACCGAAGCCAAGAAGCTGAAATCTCTCGCGAAGAAAGGCGTCGGCATTGATAAACGCGCCGACGGGTACAGGAAGAAAATCGCCGCGCTTGACGGCCAAATCCACGATCTCACCGGGCAAATAGATGACTGGAAACGGAGTTATCAAACCGCCGCCCAAGAGCGCAATACCTACAAACACAACTACGAGCGTCTGTGGGCGGAGGTCAAGCCGTTCATCGACGCTATCCGCAAAGCTCCGCAGATGTTGTTGGACTTCATACGGGAACATCTGCAACAGCACAATTTGAACAAACGGGAGGTTCGTTAGACTATGAATTACATTGACAGAATGTTGGAACTCG
>JAISED010000055.1 GCA_031264295.1 Eubacteriales Family XIII. Incertae Sedis bacterium
GACTGAACCCGTTCGTAAAATGAATGAGGCTTACAAAGCGTTTGGTATCATGTGCCCGGAGACCTTGCCGCTCAATCAGGGATAATGTAGACCCAATTTTTCTTGGGAACTAAGGATCAATGCCGCAAATTCAGCACGGCTGAGCGATTCTTCCGGACGAAAGGTACCGTCTTCAAATCCTTTCACCGTCTCGCTGCTGACGCCCCATTGTATGTAGCCACTCGCCCAATGCTTGTCAGGAACATCAGGAAAGATTTCCACAGTTACTGCACTTGTTGTCAGGGGCATAACCACCATCGTGAGAGTAAGCAGAAACGCTGCCGTTAAAGTAAGTATTCGTTTCATTTGAAATACCTCCTTGTTAAGTATCGGATTGCCATTACAGGTCAAATATTTCCATTTAACGTAATGTGCGAAAACCAGAGAAAGCAACTTATGTTTCTTTGTGTGCATAATAATGGTAAATATCCACAATATAATTAATTATATCATTTTTCGACACTATTTACAAGTGATAATACGAAAACCACAGGGCAAAACCACAGGGCAATCGCATATAAACGCGTTACTACTCAAGGGTAGTCAAGAGCTAATCAGAAAATGGAGATTCAGAAAAGGATAGGGTTTCAGCAAAAGCAGATGTTATGCCCCGGGTCTTTGGCACTTAGCCGAATAAAAAAACGTTAAAAAAATTGCATAAAAATTGAAATTAGCCCTTTTTTGTTGATAGCTTTGTGATACAATTCAGGTAATAACATTTTTTCATGTACAATGTAGGCACGTTACGGAAACCTGCGTTATGTCATCCGACGAGGATTTTTTCCGCGGAAAGGCTTGATTAAATATGAAAATGAGTCACACTGTTCGAAGCGGCAGGAGCGCTGCTGTACTCTTGCTTGCGGCTGCTATATTGTTCTTGATAGTGATAGCCACTGTTGGCTTGATGGGCTCCAAGACATACGCGGTCACATATATGCCGGATTTCACAGGCGTCATAGCCAACCCGGCAAGGGGGTATTTTGAGAACTTCACCGGGTTTGACTATATTTATCCGCAGTATTTTGATGAGGAATACGCGGAGCAGCTTACCGATCCGGCATATGATTCCTGGCGTTTCGGCGGCGGTTACCTTGAACTGTTGCGCTCATTGCGCGAAGACGGGATCACTACGCTGGACGCTAACATATACATTAACGAATATATCAACTCGTCCGAACTGCCGCAGCCTTTTTTGTTCGAACTTTCCAGGGCATTGCTGGTCGTGCGGGAGGCAAAGATGAAAATCATCCTGCGCATAGTATACGCGGATGATTGGACGCCGATGCTTGTCGAGGAAAACTATTTGCGGCATATTGAGCAAATCGGGGAAGTCATTACCGAAAATGCTGATATTGTGGAGGCTTTGTGCGCGGGAATACTCGGCCCGTGGGGCGAGTGGCATAGTGACGACGATTATGTTATGTCAGATAATAAGTCCTATAGACGTGAAGACCGCCCTGAATACGAAAACGGCGCGCCGACGACAGATATAGACTCTCCGGAGCAAGGGGCGCAGCGCTACCGGCTCATCAAGCGATTGCTCGAACACACGCCGGATACCATATCGATCCTTATTCGTTACGCCGAATTCCTTATGGAAATAGAAGCATTGGCGAAGAATCCTCCACCGGGGACGACCGCGTTGACACAGGCGCAGCTTGACCGCTTGGGCATGCACGACGATTCGTTCGCGTCGTTTGTACTGAGCTATACGCGCGCAGGAGGCCGGGAGGAAATGTTCTACCCATACTGGGATGATTATAAAGAATACGAACAAGTCAAAGATGCGGCGGCATTTGCGGCTCAGCTGGAGACATCATATGGAGGCGATGTTATGCAGTGCGGCGAAACGGCGTGGTATCCCGACGACGGTATTGACTTCGGCAAGGACGATCCACTGGCCGATACAGAGCTAGTTGACGCGGGCGCGCGATTAGCGCTGAGTGAAGCTGCGGCAAGGAAGTTGACTATGATAAACCGCAGCTGGGACGTTAAGCATCTAGACTTCTGGAAAGGTATCAGTCTCCCCGCCTCCGGCAATGACCCGGCTGAAAGCGCCTACACTCGTCTCGACCGTAAACTCGGCTACCGGCTCCGCATTGAAGACGCGGAGTTTACAATCGGTTCAAAGAATGGAGAATTTTTGGGCATCAGGACAATAATTTACAACGACGGCTATGCGGGCGTCGTCAGATCTCGTCCGGTATTCATAGTGTTCGACGACGGCGTCAGCCGCTATGACATAGAGCTTACGGACTTGGACGTCCGCAAATGGCGAAGCGGCGAAAACAGATTAGACGCTTCGGTGGCGTTTCCCGCGGATATGAAGACAGGCGAGTACGCGATCGCGCTATGGCTTCCGGATCATTATGAGAATCTGCGCGGCCTGCCGGAGTATTCCGTGCGATTCGCCAACGAGGATATATGGTGCGAAAACAAAGGCTACAACTACCTCGGCGTGATCGAGTATAGAAGCGACGGCCAGTCCGTTGTTCGTCCGCTGTCAGACGAATTCATCAGGAGTAGGAACACCGCCTTTGAACTTCTTTTTCCCTAGTTTAAGGCTGGATTTGAACACATTTTTGATTTTTTTCATTACTTCTTTCGAGTTAATCTCGTATTCGTTAATGTTATTCGCCGCAATCATATCCATCGCTGCGATAAAGGCTTCACCCAGAGCAAAGGTCAATATGGCTGCCGTTGTGCCGCTTATAGCCCCTCCAACAAGAGTACCGGCGCCCGGAATCAGTTTTATCAAATTGCCGACTATGGTTCTCCCCAGCACCGCCGCTCCGCCAACACCTGCAAGGGCTGATACAAAGCCAACCAACTCATTCTTATCCAACTTGAGACCGTAAACCGCCGCTATTGACCCTAGCATAGCAACTTCAGCCGCCGCAAGGACACCTGCATCAGCGAAGGGAATCGGGATGAAACCAATGGCAAAATTCCCGGCTACTGTAGCGGTAACTATGGCTTGCGCCTTGTTTTTCTTCATTTTGACGTCTTTTACAGCGTTTATCCATGCGCCTTTTACCGTTTCAGGCAATAAACTTACGGAGTATTCAACCAATTCTTCAACTCCATAAGCTTTGTATTCAAGCTTATTATGCGCCAATACGGGAATCACCTTTTTTATTGGCAGATTACGGTTGTTCAAGTCACTGACAAATCTGTCGGTTAAAGCCTTGTCAAAAGATTTTGTTGTAACCATCACTACCGGAACATTGCTGCCCGCAATAGCCTCCACAAACCTTTCCTCGACGTCTTCGAATCTTTCCGATTCGACCGAAATGCAATACCATACAAGGTGAATCATTTCTCTAATATCATTGCTTTTTGATTTTTCAGCAATCAAGTCTTTAATATCGCGTATAGCTGCACTTTGTGTGTCCTTATTCAGTTCAAGGCCAACAGTATCATAAATTTTAACAGGAACACCGGGTTTCTCTATCATTTGAATTTTTGGAGTAACGGGGTTTCCTAATCCGGTTTCAGCGATGTTTTCCCTAAATGCCGCGTTTATTAGAGAACTTTTACCAACACCAGTTCTTCCTGCAACGATAATATTAACATTCCCCATACGCGCCACCTCTTCGGTATATTTTTTATTGAAATCGTCAGCTAAGTCACCCAGATTGATGTCTTGAATAAAAAGCTTGGCTAAATCTTGCCAGTTAAATGACACGCTGTTGGACATATCTGAACCTCCTCATAACCGAGGCGTGAAAGGCTCACGCCTCGGTCTAATAGCAAATGTCTAAATCTTTTTTGAATAAGCTTGCGGGGACTTCTAATACTGAGTTTAGGGTAAGCCCCTCAGGGTTTACGGGGCTATCACGATCACCGCGCTGGCGGACAGTTCACTTCCGTCGGTCGTCGTTACTTTCAGTACTGCCGTTCCCGCCCGTTTAAGGCTAATAAGGCCGCTGTCGTCAACTGTGAATATTCCCGGATTGCTGGATTCATACCTAAGGGCGCCAGGGTCAGCGTCGGTGTTGACATTGGCCTGCAATGTCTTGCTTTTCAGTGATGCAGAGATACGCGCCGCGGCGAACTTAAGTTCAGTTGCCTCCTGCCTCGGAATGGATGTGTTAAAGGCGTAAAGCTCGTAGACCGACCACCACGTCGGACTGATCACGCCGGTTTCACAAACTTGAATCGCGTTCGTATATACCTTGTCGAATGTTATATCCTGCCTGCCGGACGTGCCGCTTACACCTGAAGCTACTGTTTCCCAGCCATTGTCGGTGAGGGCTTTTATCTCGTACTGCCGTCCGTAGTCAGCTGTGTCGCTTGATATGCGCACTGTGTCAACAGGGTAGACGTCGTTCAGATTCAGATAGAAAACCTGATTCCCATCCTGCGCCGCTCCGGTGAACCACTTGGTGCCGACCGGCGGATCGTCAATATTGTCGATAGCCAGATTGGGCGACGTTGACGAGTGTGTGACAGACGCGTCGGCGTTCCAGTTGTCTTTCGGTATACGTGTATTGGACTCGGAGCAAACAGCGCTTGCACTCTTGGATTTCTGCGAATTGGCGCCGTCAGCAGCTATTGCCACTACCTCGTAAGTATACGTTCTGTTCGGGTACACGTTTGTATCTACGAAGCGCAGGTTCGGTACATTGCCCTGAATCATCACGCCGTTGCGGTATACATCGTAATGGTGCGCTGCAAACAAGACGTCTGCCGGCGGGAACCAGTCAAGGCGGATGAATTCGTTATAGCCGACGGCTGTCAGCCCGTTCGGGTTTGCCAGATCGTCGCGCATAGCTACGTTAAAGTCGAATATAGACCACCAGTCGCCGCGCGCGCCGCCCGTTTGGATGATCTTAATATAACGGCCTGTAACAGCCTCGGGCAGGATGATGTTTGTTGTGTTCGGAGCACCTACACCCGTTGCGATCGGCGCCGACCAGGTATCCCCGCCGTGTGAGACTACGATTTCATATGCCGACGGATAGTCTGTCGTATTGCTGACCAGTGTTATCACATTAAACTTATAGGTAAGCCCCATATCGACTGTGAACCACATACCCGGAGTCATTCCGACGCCGGATACCCAGCGAGAAGCCAAGCTGTCGTCTATGCCCGACTGAGGCGTAACGGACGAATGCGTATGCGAGGCGGAGGCGCGCCAGCCTGCGCGCGGTATGTCGACGACTCCGGGATCGGGGGCTGCGCTCACGGGCGCCGATAGAGACGATGCGATATCCGGAGAAGTAAGAGCCTTAACGGCGTAAACATGCAGCTGATCGTCGCCCGCTTCCAATATACTTACGTAGGACGGTTCAGCGGCGGATGAGATAAGCTCGCCGTCGCAGAATATCTGATAGTACGCGGCGCCTTCAGAAGCGTTCCACGTCAATTTTATCTGCTGGTTTATACGCGTTGCGGCAAGCCCTGTCGGAGTTCCCGGCGGTTTCGGCGCGGGAACCAGTTCTTCGGGCGCCAGGAAACCGTAAGCCTCATACACGCTCCACCAGTCACCGGGGGCGTTTCCTGTCTGGACGACTTTGACGTAGCGCGTCGATACGGTCGGGAACATGATACTTGTGAACATAGGTGAACCGACGCCGGAAGTCATCGGACCGATCCAATTGACATTGTCGTTGGATATGAACAGCTCATACGCGCGCGTGTAGTCCTGAATGACAGTGCCGACATTAGATACCCGGCATACAAGCATCAGTGTGTTGATATCCGTCATCCGGCCTAAGTCTATGCTAAACCAGTCGCGGTTTGCGCCGTTCATGACCGCTAAAGACGTCCAGCGCGACGCGCGGTTGCCGTCCACTATGTTCGGTAACTCCGCATCATTGCGCACGCCGCTTACCGTCCAGCCCACTGTTGGTAAAGGCTGATCGAGCAAGGTCTTGTTAAGGAGCGGTCCCACGAAAGAGAGGGTTCCGGAAACGACCTCAAGCTTGATGTAGTGTATGCCTGTTTGCAGCATATCGGTGTCGAAGAAGGCGATCGTGTTGCTGCCGTCGCCTGAAATCGTTACGGTCTCAGGCGTCAGATAGTCGTCCTTCCAGATATTGACGACAGCGGCGCCGTCAAGACCCCGCAGCACACATTGATTGCCGTAGTACCAGAAATCAAGCGACGCGCCGGCTCCGGCGGTTTTAGCGCTGCCGGTATCCGTCCACTCCCCTGCATATTTAATAGAAGGATCGCTGTAATTAGCCGCAGGCACAGTGAATGTAAACGAGTATGGCTCGTCCGCGGCGTTGCCTGAGGTATCAAGCGCGGCGTCGGGGCTTATCGTGACGGTATACGTCTTGCCGCTTACAAGTCTGGAGCGATCGGGTTCTACAGCGAGTGTTGCGCCATCGACTGAGAATGTGCTCGCTATGACGCTATCGCCGTCGTTTATCGTAACCGTGCCGGGACCTTTGACCACGGATTCGGAGTAATACGCGGAAATATCGCTTATAAACCCGCCGCCGTCGCTCGGGCGCGAGCCGTTTGCGATCGGAGCTTCGGAATCAATGTAAGCCATGCCGCCGAGCACTGTTACCTTATCGAGGTTTACCGAACCGAGTTTAGATTCGAACAATAGCGTATTCGTGCCAGTTAAAAGCGTTATTTCGTCGGTTTGTTCGAATTTCCAATCATCATCGGCGCCTGTAGGACCGAGCGTGTATGTGAACTTCTTCACGCCGTTGACATACAGGTCACAGGGCGCGGACGCGCCGGAACTGTTCGAGTACGTGAGCTGCAGTCTGAACCGTACACTTGTCGGCGCGTAAATCGGCACAGTCGCCGATGAACCCGCGCCGTTGAGCTTGACGTAAGCGCCGCCGCTCGCGCTGTCGATGTCTTCCCAAACGGACGCGCCGGAAAGCATGGTGGTCGTTTCGGCTTCGAACTCGTTGTTGTCGGTCGGATCCAGACTTCCGCCCGTGTCTATAGACGCTACGGGATCAGGCCAGCGCTGCGTGATCTTCTGCGCGATAAGCTTATCGACACGCACGCCGTCGGACGAAGCCGCACCTTTAAGTGTTATCGTATTGACGCCCGCGTCGAGTACGGCGTCGATCGAGTCGTAGTTCCAAACCTTCGCGCTGCGCGTGTTCTGGAAATCATATGAACCGTATGGTTCGCCGTTCACAATAAGCTCGGTCGGTTTGTCGTACTGGCTTGTATAACCGCTGGCCGAGCCGCTGAAGGCGTCGTTAGCGTATCTGAAAATAATCGAGTACTTACCTGCTTCGGGCACATTGACATTCCATGTGACCGACGAATCGGCGCCGCCTATCATGACGTACCGATTCGGCGCGTACTTCATAATGGCCGAGTCGACTTCTTCGACGTCTCCTGTGGTCACGCCGGTCTGTGAGGCGTAGTTTTCCGCTTGAACGACTGTATAATCCGGGTCGGGCGCGGAATCCGCCGTCAGTGTAAATGACGCCGCCCCGCAGATAGTGTCGGATGAGTCGCCTATAAGTATATTGAATTGCCCAGCTTCGGCCTTCATAGAGTGCGTATTTACATCCCAAAAGCTCAGTTCATCCTTTGTGATTTCAAATGTGAAGGTCTGACTGCCGTTCGCGGCGATTTGTTTCTTTTGGAAATCTTTCAATTCTTTGATCGGGCGAGCGACGGATGAAACCGGATCCTGTATATAAAGCTGTACAACCTGTTTCCCCGCGATGTTGTTGGTATTCGTGAGGGTGACGCTCGCGCTTATCGCGTCGTCCGCCGCCATCGTGTTCGAACTAAGCGTTATATCCGACCAGTTATATGTAGAGTATGACAGGCCGTGACCGAAGGCGAACTGCGGAAGTATATCATTGGCGGGGTCTTCGTCGTTGAGCCGCTGATCATAGTAACGGTAGCCTTCGAATACACCTTCAGAATAGAACACATCGTCGCTCTTTGCGGTTTCTTGATTGCTGACGTCGGGCACGTAGCCTTGTGTATCCTCATAACGTTTAGGCCATGTGAAGGGCAGCTTGCCGGAGGGATTAACCTTGCCGGTCAGTATGTCTGCGGTCGCCGTGGCGCCGTTTTGACCCGGGTAGAATGTCGCAAGGACGGCGTTTGCGCCGTCGATCCAGTCGGCTACCTCGAAAACGGAGCCGTTCAGCACGACGACGGTTTTCGCCCCGGCTACGGCTTCAACGGCTTGAATAAGGCGAAGCTGTTCGCCGGGGAAATCCAGATTCAAGCGATCGTTGCCTTCGGTATCAGGCGCGTTGCCCCACTGATGTTCAGGCGCGCTCTTGTTGATGCCCGCGTAGATGATGACGTAGTCCGCCGCCTGCGCGGCGGCCACAGCGTCGTTGATCGAGCTGACCAGGTTATCTTCGGACGATTCGTTATACGCCGGGGTGAGGAAGGTCGCGCCGGTCGGCATGTGGCCGTTGTCGTACAGGTTCTTGATAGCTGTATCGTTATGCACCTGAACAGGCGGGTATGTGCCGCTGCTGCCGCCGAGACCGCTCTGTTCGAAATCATATGCGACATATTTGCCGATGAGCGCTATTGTCGGGTTAGCCTTTGTAAACGGCAATAGACCGTTATTCTTCAGAAGCACCTCGCCTTCTTTCGCGAGTTCGACAGACTCATTCGCGTGTGACCCGACGTTGTAGTTCTCACCCGCCATGCGCTGAGCGGGCGTGTAACCGTCCGCGCTTGTCGTGGATTTCGTCAGATACGCCAGTCTCGTAACGCGCTGTGCGGCTTGATCGACTACGTATTCGGGAACGAAACCCGAGCGCACCGAGGCGAGCAGACCGCTGAATGCTCCGGCGTTGGGCATTGATATATCAAGACCGGCCTTAGCCGCTATAACATTCGAACGCGTACCGCACCAGTCTGTCATGATGACGCCTGCAAGACCGTATGCGTATTTCATCATATTGGTCATTATGTAGCGGTTGTCCGATGTGAATACACCGTTGGCGCGATTCGCGCCTGTCATGAGATTCCACGCGCCGCCGGACTCTATCGCCGCTTTATACGGAGGCAGGTAGACCTCATGCATGGCTCGCTCGCTCAGGTTCGACGACGACCAGTTGCGGTTGGCTTCCTGATTGTTCGCGAACAGGTGCTTCACCGTCGCGCCGACTTCCTGCGACTGCATGCCCGCCGAGTAGCCGGCGGCTATACGCCCGGTCAATATCGGATCCTCGCTGTAATATTCGAAGGTGCGGCCGCCAGCCAGATCGCGTATTATGTTAATGCCGGGGCCTAACAGGATTTGAACGTTCTTGTATTTCGATTCTGCGCCGATTATTCGACCCACCTCGTAAGCGTGATCCGGATTCCACGTCGATGAAACGATAAGACCGGACTCAAAGGATGTGCCTGTGCCTCCCGCGTTGACGCCGTTCGGACCGTCGGACATGTTCATTCGTGACAATCCGGTTACGGTCTGCGTAGCGCCGGCGCCCGCAGTTGCCGAGCCGCCGCCCATAAGCGAAACGCGCTCCGCCAGCGATATCCCCGAAAGCGTCTCGTTGATTTTTGCCTCGACGGCCGGTTCGTCCGCCGAAACTTGGGATGGAGCTGCGAACGGCGCGTTGACAAGCATCAGCGCGAGACATGCCGCCGTAAATCTTTTCAGTCTCATGTTAGTACTCCTTTCGTAGTTAAATACTTCCCGATACTGCTGCAACTTCTCTTCATTTAATATGTAATCTGTGATATATAATATGCTTCAAGTCAAGTGTAGATTTCTGTGATGTTTATGTAAATGGACAATATAGAAGTATTTGATGTAAAAAATTGAACGATGACGCTAATCGATCCGTTCAACAATTTAAGCGCCGCTGCCAATCCGTTCGTACAACAATTTAAACGCCGATGCCAATATGTTCGTTTAACAATTTAAACGCCGCCGCCAATCCACCTCTTAATGACTATGAGGCGCGCGCCCGAACTGCCCGACTGCTTTCAGAAATATCTCGTTCAGCGGTTCCCAGCTTTTCTTGTTTATATTAGGAAGCTGTTCTATCCGCTCCCGGATCAGGATGAGGTTCTCATCAATAAAATCATTAAGCTGCTGTATGCGAGGGATTTCACCGATTTCCGGCATATCCTTCTTTATATGCAGCAGGTTGTCGACAGCGGATTTATACTCGGCTTCCAGCTGGGATTCCACTAATTCCGAAAACAACATGGGCGGCGGCGTGGCATTGGCAAGAATCCACCGGCAGGCCAAAAGCGGACGGATGACGTAAAAATACTTTTTTGCTCTGACTATTTCGCCTTTCAGGTATGTGCGATAGTTTTTTTCAGCCATGCTGAGATAGTGCCATAGACCGGATTTAGCGGTAAAGTATTCATTTATACGTGGAATAATGCTCTGGAAGAATGCTGTGGTTATATAAACAAGCGGTGAGGAATTCCATTCAAAAAGCGTCGGATTCGAGCTGTGCAGAAGGCGTAATGTCTTGTCGAAGTCCCAGCCGTTTATGTCAAGTTCTCCATCGAGCGGACATTCTATAACGTCTTTACGCTGTTCGAGCCGCAGATACTCGCTTTGGGGGCGGATATAGAAAAAGCGCACATCGTAATCGCTATCCGGTGAGGCAAAGCCCCAGGCGCGGCTCCCCGACTCAACAGCATGAAGTATCGTGATACATTCAGTACGCTCAAGCTCTTTCAGTTTTTCGATAATTGTTATTTCCTTATCGCTCGTCATTATTCATCACCTATTTCTCTATCAAATCCACACGGCCAAGCAGCGCTTTCAGGCGGTCTTTTTTTCCGTCAAGCATTGTCTCTCCATAAATATACTTCATTGAGACTGTATTATCAAGAGGCATTCAGATTTTTACAAATATTTTTAAACGCGTTTGTTAACTGTAATAAAAATACAATGAATGCATTGAATACTACAATTTTTTAATATATAATCATTTCAGATGGAATACAAATTAGTATAGCGCCAAATAAAATAGAGATGTTCGCATACAGCGCCGGCAATGCAATGTACCAAAACATCGTCACGTCTGTCGCTTAAACGGCTAAAGGTAATGCAAATGTGGATAAATGAGAAGGTAGGAAGGATAACCGTGGGGGCATTGTTCCTTATTTTGGGGATTATGCTTTGGCGGATTGCTACTATAGGGATTTGGTTTGTGAGCGGCTTTATATATAGCATACCTTATTATGTTGGATTAGTTACATCCGCTGAGTTGTCCGTATCGACAGATACGTCAACTGCATATATGGGTATATGCATGGGCGTCATTGCTCTGATTATCTGCTTTGTATTAAAGCGATTCTCACGTTTCGACTGTTCTGTCGAAATGTTTTTCCTAATGGTGTTTTATACACTAACGCTCTATTTACCTTATCTGTGTCTAGGGCAAGCCCCACCACACCGGCTTCCAGCGCATTGCCGTTTATGCTGAACGTCATTGAGAGCATGTGAGCTTCACCGCTGCTCAGCGTTTTTACTTGGTTGCTTACAATGCCGCCGTTTGTATCTGATGTCGGCGGTGCTGTCTGCGCTTCGCCGCCTGCCCCGGATGCGTATATGCCTGTGTAATTTATTCCAGGGACGATGTCAAAGGCGTTTTCGCCGGGGTGCAAGCCTTGCCATATGTCGAGTTTCTCAGCGACGGGAATCTCACGAGCATCGCTTGTACCGGCAATCCCCAAGGCTTTCATTTCTTTTGTATGCGTATTGTAAGTAACCGGCATGACATCAAGCATCAATCCCATGATGTCTCTGTTATTGTCGTTTCGGTTGTGGAACATCAGCCAATATGGCAGTTCCAATGCAGGCGCGTCGCTTTGTTCGTATATAAGACGCGACATAAACTCCATAGCCGTGTCCAGCGGTCTTTCGGCGAATCTCTTGTATGCAGTCTCCGTAAGATTGGTCTTTATTATGGATACGGCGCCTATTGAAACTGCGTTACCGCCCTCCCCTACTCTCCGCGCAATCTCCGAATAAGCCGCTAACTTCAATGCTTCTGCCTCACTTAACTTATATGATTCTTTACGCATCTGGATAGCGCGGCAATACTCGGCGTATGAATGTCCGTCAATGGTTGATTTACCGTCGCTTATAAGTTGACGTAGGGTGTTTTCAAATAAATCGCTTGACATCTTATCCCATATGCAATGGTGGACTGCGTGAAGTACGACGTTCCGTTTTCCGCCTATGTCCAACACGATGATTCGCGATAATAAGCCTCCTTCAGAGATAAAATTCTTTTCTGAAATAATTTCGCTGTATTTCCGGATGAGCATGTTGATATCGTACCTGCTTTTCGCAATGTCGATTACAGGTACATCCCAGTTGTCTGCATAGGCGTATTCTTCAAACCGTTTTGCGGCGCTGTTATATCTGGTTCTCAGCGCGCCCTGACTTGCCGTTATCTTTCGTATGACTGCCGCTGTTTTCTTCGCCGTCGTGCCATCCAGCATTGTAGCCGTAACCATTATGTCGTTCGAAAGCTTCAAAAATTCTCTCTGCATGAACATTGCTTCATATGCGGCCTTTAGGTCACACTGCGCATAATTATTCCCATAATTGTCAAGAAGTCTCAAGACATGCTCGCTTATTCTCTCGTTTTCGGCCTTTCCCATATCGTAGCAAACACGCGAAACTTCCGCGATCGCATTGCGGTAATTCTCTAAAAATACGTCGATTTCTTCTGATTTGTACTGAGTTTTGTTATATGCGGCGTCTATGACAAGCCGCCCTTTTTCAATCCTTGTATCAAGTTCTATCGGCGAATTCGCGGCGGCGTTTCCGGGTATAGCTTTTATATCTCTGACTGCAAGCAGCTTTGCACCCTCAAATTTTTGAATTTCATCATCCATTCCGGGCGAAAAGCTGAATTTTATCTTCGCCATTTCTCCGTTCTTGGGTAGCTTCCATCTGAAAACAGGTTCTTTGTAACTCGAAATACCTGCGCCGATTCTGCCCAGTTCCATTCTCACAGCCAAGATTGAGTCTGCCGGGTCTTTTGCTTCTATCATCATGGGGATCGTTCCTGAAAAACATCCAACCGTCCTGCTTAGTGTCAATATTCCGCTATCGGCGTTATATCCTGTCTTCGATGCAGCGCCATATGCATCGATTCTGCTGTCATACTCAATCTCTGTTTCTACGAAAGGCATGGCGAAAGGCTTTCTGTTGCGTTTTAAGGCGGCGCCAAGCGCCGCGAGGAGCAGGTGTTCCGGCTTCATTGCGCTTGCTTGAGCAGCCTCGCATAACAACTGTTTTACGGCCTCATCGACTTCGACGCTGTGTTTGGACGCTCCGCCGACATGGGCGGCAGTGTGTTCGGGCGCTATGCCGACATGTGCGGCGCTGTCTTCGGGCGTTCCGCTGACATGGGCGGCACTGTCTTCGGGCGTTCCGCTGACATGGGCGGCAGTTTCGAGCGAGGATGCACTTATTGACATTGTCCACTCTTTATATGACGCCGTCTTCATTGGAAGGCTTATTACTCCAAACTCTTTGGACTGTCTGTAAGCATCGCTCAGATCATCCATGATTATCTTCCATGATATATTGTCCGCTACAAGACGGTGTATACATATAGCGAATTGTTCCCCTTCGTCTGTACGGATCAGTCCCGCGCTTACAAGAGGTCCTTTTTCTATATCAATACCGGAATATATTTCATTATGTATCTGCTCTATCATACCGAGAGGATCAGTTTTCCCACTGCAATCACACTCCAGCCATTTATATAGCGCGCTTTCCCGCACAGAAATCGTATTCTGATGTTCTCTGCCGAACACATTACGCAAAGCATCGTGATGCTCCACAATCTTTCTTATTGCGGCCTTGAGATGCGCCGCTTCGAATCCATCTTTGCTGTAGAGCGTTACCATGCGGCTAAAACCGCCGGCATTTTTATATTGCATATTGAGAAACGCGCGTTGCATCGGGCTTAAAGGTGATTCGCCGTTCACTTCATCTTGTTCGTAATTATCAGTCAAAACTCCCCGTTCAATGGTCCCGCTAATGAGTCTGGGGGATTTGAGCTGCATGATATCCTTTACCGCAATTTCATAACCATTTTCACGCAGTTTGGCGGCCATACGAATCGCCTTTATGGAGTCGCCTCCGATTTCGAAGAAGTTGTCGTCTATGCCGATAGGGCTTTTTCTGAGTATCTCTTCGAAAACCTCGACTACCATCTTTTCGTTTTCTGTTACCGGAGCGGCATACGCCTTCCCTGACGCGCCCTCAGGCTTAGGCAGGGCGCGCTTATCCAGCTTACCGTTGCTCGTAAACGGAAGGCTGGGGATTTTCATTATGTATGCCGGAAGCATGTAGTCCGGCAGTTCGAGCCTCAGCGCCTCGCGCAGATTTGATGGGTCGGTATCCGCGCCTGAAGCGGCGGAGCGCTGGTCGGTATCCGCGTCTGAAGCGGCGGAGCGCTGGTCGGTGTCCGCGCCTGAAGCAGCGGAGCGTTGGTCGGTATCCGCGCCTGAAGCAGCGGAGCGCTGGTCGGTGTCCGCGCCTGAAGCGGCGGCG
>JAISED010000083.1 GCA_031264295.1 Eubacteriales Family XIII. Incertae Sedis bacterium
TTTACAAGGGCAAGTATCTCCGCCTTGGGCTTCTGGAAAATATCAATATTGTCCAGCAACTCGCCTAATGCCTGATAGTGCATGTGGCTTTCGATCAGCCCGGGTATGACCGTCTTACCCCCCAGATCTACCACCTTTGTGTTAGTTCCCTGATAATCATCAGTGATTGCCTTATCGCTTCCCACATCGAGAATCTTGCCGTCCTTGACGGCGATGGCTGTTACCACAGAAAAATCATCATCGACAGTGTAGATGTTGCCGTTCATATAGATCGTGTCAGCCGCTTCCGCCGCAAAAGACGAACCCGGCAAAAACAGACCTGCGATCATGACGGCGATCAGCATCATGCTGATCATTTTTCTTACCTTCATAACTCTCACCTTCTTACTTTCCTCTCACAAAAATTTCACCATACTATGCTGCTACTGCTACTGCTACTGGGTCGGTATCAGTATTAAATGGCGATGCGCCGGAAGACGTCCCGGCTCCATCGCCATTTATAAAATTATATCTGACACGGCTGTCTATGTCAAACTTTATCCCATACGTAAAAAATGTTCTAAAAATATATCTTAGAACATTTTTCAGTATATTTTGCAATTATAGCACTAATACGCACAGCTTCTTATTTCTTTATCGGCAAGTTTTAGCGCTTTATGTGTGTCTTGCGATTATTGCGCCAATCTATTTAGCGACTGTACCCGCCATCGGAACCTTGCCGACGGCGGATACTTACGCGATCGTGAATTATGCTGAATTCAGCATACTATCCGCTGATGGGTCTTGCCCGCAAGCGTGGCCGCTACCATCGGGCAGGCGTGGCCAACAATTCGCCCCAAGTTTCAGGGTCTGCGGCAGTCGCTCGGTGGTAGGTATGTGAGTTTGTGGCCTCCTGCATGTCATAATAGTACCAGTCGCTCACCAGATTGTCCGGCCAGGTTTTCATGCCGGACAGCAGATCCGCCTCACGTTCCACGCGGCGGTGCAGCACACGATTGATCAGTGTGACAGTCTCTGCCCTTGTGATATCCTGATCCGGCCGGAAACTGCCGTCCGCATACCCGTTCAGCCAACCGAGGGCGTGAGCGCGGTTGATGTAGGACAGCGCCCAGTGACCGCTGATGTCATTGAAGCGATCATCTGTCGCTGCTATCCCGTCGTCGAAGCGCGCAACCACGGCCGCCAGTTCCGCCCTTGTCATATAGGCGGAAGGCCGGAAAGAACCGTCCGGATAGCCGGTCAAAATGCCTGCATTCCCCAAGGTGGAGATCGCTTCATCTGACCAGCGGTCGCCCGCCACGTCGGTGTAGCTGTTTGTTGTACTACGATAGGTGTTACGGGCGCTGTCGGTCAACATACGGAAGAAGATCGTGGCGACCTCTTCCCTGGTGATATTGTTTTCCGGATGAACCCGCCCGTCCGGATATCCTAGGATGTAGGCAAAGTGGTCTTCTCGGTTCAAAATAGAAGAACCTGTTGTGGTGCTTGCGGTGACGCTTGCCGGCGGTTTGACAGACACGCCGCCTCCGCCGTTACCTCCGTTGCCGCCATTACCTCCGTTGTTATTGTTGTCGGGATTGAGCCGCGGCAATACCTGCAAAGTCCCCACAATGATGGGTTCGCCTGTCTGCCGGATCTCATAATTGCCGAATATGTCGGGTTCTACGTAAATGTTATATTCGCCCGCCGGGTCTCCTGACTTATAGTTTGTAGAAAGCTCCAGCCGGTTCACGTTGAAAACGTCGGCGCCCACAAGTCCCTCCCTCACTGCGGCGCGGTAGGCGCCTTGTGTTGGCACGGGATCCCCCACATAAATGGCTGCGTGAGACGCGGCAACCGTGATGGGCGCCGGCCGGATGGCGATGGCGCGAATGAGGGAAAAGGTTCTGTAACCCTGAGCCGCGAAAGAAAGCGGCACTTCCCAACTCCCAACATCCGTATGCGCGACCTCGGGGATGGCTCCGTTTGTACCGTCGGCGCCTGCGGACGGCATCCAGTTTACAAGCCTGGGACTGCCGCTGTAATACGGCTGAAGCCCATCAATATTGGAATAATAGACGATCGTATGTGATGCGCCGTCATATACATGATAATAGTTCTCCGCCTGTATCTGACCGCCGGGCGCGTTTTGATCGGGCGGCTCTGCGCCGTCGTCATCTGTCAGTGCCACAGGGATCAGCGGCGCCGACGGATCCTCTATCCTCCGGTACTGCGCCACGTAGGTCTGATTGCCCTGAATCGGATCGCCCAATTGGAGTCGAGGCGACCAGCCTATAAATTCATAATGCTCGTTTACTATAGGTTCAGGCGCGTCAATGTCCAGTGTCCCTCCATCCTTAACGCCGAAGATCGTCCGTGCGCCTATGGGGAAGATGCCGTGTGCGCCCTCCTTGAATGTGACTATCCATGGAATTATCGGTTCCCACACCGCCCACAGTTCCAAGCCGGATGATATAGGCAATCCCTGACCGGGAACATAAATAGGCGGCGCGTCAATGGTTTCCTGCCAGCCCATGAAGATTCGATCCCCCGGCAATGCGCTCTCTCCGAAGACCCCCTCAAATGGTAGAAGCTTATGGATGGCGCCGCCGGAAACCGTATACGTTTTGGAATCCGCTGACGTCAGGTTATCGTGATAAGTCACATCCACCAAGGTCAGCAGCTCGTACTGCGCGGTATATGTCTGATCCGCCGTAACAGGGGCGTTCAGAACATCCTCATCAAAGACGGGATCCCAACCGGTGAAATCGTAGAGACTGTCATGCACAACAATGGGCGCGGCGGACAGAACCTCCTTTAAAGGCGTTCCGTCAATAACTGTGTACACCAGCGGCGTCACAGGATCTGTACCCGTTCCGTGCTCGCCCAGAACAAATTTCACGATATGCTCAAGCTGCGGTTCTTGCGGTTCCTGCGATCCCATATATGCCCACATCGCGTACAGCTCGACCGGCGACGCATCCCCCATGCGGATCGCCGCCCCGCTGTGATAACTGACGCCGTCGGGCGCGTCGAGACTCCAGCCGGCAAAGCGATAGTCTGTGGGCGGCGTAACGTTGGCAGGTAAAAACACCGAGGCGAAGTCGGGCAGGATGAGATCAAGGTCCTGCTGCACGGTCTGCTCTTCCGGCGGCGGTTCACTGCCTACAGGGAAATTCGCGTAGAAAATCACCTGGTTAAATGCTTTATCTTCGTACTGAGCTACATAGGTCATATCGCCTGTGACCATGGCGTTCACGTCCAGATGCGGCGACCACGGATCGGCAGCGAGCCTGTAGGTTGGATCGGGGGTCACTGTTGGCGCTTGTCCGCCCACTGTGTCCAAGGTGCTTCCCGCCGGAACGGGGAATACAGTCCTTTGCGGGGGGCTGATGCTTCCATGATCGCCCGGCAGGAAGCGCACCGTATAGTTGGGTTCCTGCCACAGAGCATATAAGTGCTTCGCCGCAGTGTTCAAGGTGATCTGGTCGCCGGATACCGGCTCTTTGCCGTCCGGCGTTTCACTCCATTTCAGGAATGTATAGTCGTCCGGCGGCGCCGCGCCGCCGAACACATCGAAACCGGGCAGTAAGAATGACTCGCCCTGGGTCACGGTTCTAAATGCGGTATTTGGTTCTCCGCCGATCGCCTGCGCTATCATGAGCGGTGTATAGTTGGCGTGGAAGTACAGAGCTGCGCTCTGAGGGATCAGTTGATACTGAGCCGTATAGACCCTGTCCGAATATATACGCGTAGCAGCATCCACCGGACCCGGCGCCCATCCTATGAAGGCGTGAGCAGTGTCCGGGATCACCTGCGGCGGATCGCTGCCAATGACGGCGCCGTCCATTACGGAAAATACTGTGCGGCTGCCTGCCGGAAATGTCCCATAGTCGCCGGTATCAAAGCGGACGATGTAATGCGGCAATGGCATCCAGACCGCATACAGATTATATATTAGCGGGGATCCCACCGAATTTTCGATGGAGAATCCGTAGTTCTCCGCATAGGGAGCGCCTGTCAGCTCCGGATTGTCGCTCCAGCCCAAAAAACGGTAGGAGTCCGGCGGCGTTCCTCCAAACACGGCTGCGCCGGGCAGTCGAACGACACTGCCGGGTTCCGCATATTGGGTCACAGTATCAACGGGAATTCCATCGATGCCATTCGGGTTGGATGAATGGTAGCGGATCTCTTTCACTGCGGTGTCCACGGCGAAACGCGCAGTCAGCGTTACATCCCTGTCCACGGCTATGAGTGCGCCCGGATAGTAAAGGCGTCCGTTCGCGTTGTCCGTCCAAGCCACGAAATGCATGCCCGGGGGATTGGTGACGCCGCCGGGCGCGGCAACGCGCGCTTCTACGCCATCGCGAAGACCGGTCACATTCGCCGGGGGCGTGCCGCCGCCTTCGCCGCTCGCATAGTAAATCGTGAAGGTAGGCGCGTCCCAAAGGGCATAGACCGACAGATCGGTCGTCACAGGCGTTTCATAGGACAATGGCGCTATGGCGCCCGGCCCGATTAAAATATACCAACCTAAAAATGTACCTTTACCGGGATAAAATGACCCCTCCGCATAAGACGCGATCTGGGCGTCGCCGGGATCCCCGGCATAATCGTTCAGACCACGGAAATAAGAACCCAGCGGACGATTCTTCGTCAAATCGTCATAGAGGGAGACCGTGAACTGAGCCGACGACCATTTAGCAAAGAGCAGCAAGTTCGAGGATGGCATATCCACGTTTGTGAAGTCGAAAGGCCTGTGATAGGCATTGTCGTAATACCAGCCGTCGAAGACGTAGGAGACGCCGCTCTCCTGTCGGATGGGATCATAAGGCTCGTAGGCTGAAATAGGCGCGCCGTATTGGATCGCTGTGTAGTCCATACCATCGTTTTTACGCGCTATGCCGCCTTGGACATTGAAATCCAAGCTGTAGGTTTTCCGGTCATAGAAGAGATATTGATCCGCAGCGTTGTTGCTGATCTCAATATAATTGCTGCCGGATTTGCCCAAAGATGCGTCGGTTAGCCCCTGCATCCCTTCTATTTCTTTCAGTGAGAACGGTTTTCCTCCGCCGCTGAAAAGCCGCTGGGAATACAGGGAGCTTTCCAGGTAGTATTTACCCTTGTATAGCACTGCACCGGATACATTTCCGTTCAGGCTTTCGAACATGTAATGCAGGTTGACATACTGACCGCTGGTCACCCAACGGACATGGACGGTCTGCGCCGTCCCTTGAGCAGGCAGCATGTCCCCGCTGACGGTCAGCACCTTGGAAACGAAAGGCGTGGTATTGCCTGTCGCCAACCAGCCGCTGTCGTGACTCGCAGACTGGGCGGAGACCACCGTGGCTACATTACCCGGCCAGATAGTGCTGATGTCCTGTTCGTATTTCGCAGAATACTTGTATTTAGCTGCGTCCGTGTATGTGACTCCGTTTATGATCATGGAAGCGCCGGTCTGCTTTAGTTCGAAAGTAAAATTGTAGACCGTCCTCTTGAAAAATACGTTCACCACCGTACTGCCGTTTCCCATCAGAACATCGCTGCTGGATGTCCTGTGAGACTCGTAGGAATAAAGTGGAAAATGGCTCTTCTGAGCCGCGATGCGGGCATTCAAGTCTGCGGTGATGTCGGAAATCCGCGCTCCCGCCTGTCCGCTGGCCGTGAACTGGTGGTGATACTCGTAGTTGATCGGCTCTGTACCCGCATCACCGGAAATATTGGCTCGTTCCCGCCATAAGACGATGGTATAGTCCACTTGTCTGGGCGACCAGACCGCGTACAGGGTCATGTCGTCGACGACAGGCTGACTGAAGTCATATGCCGCGCCGTTTTCCGTCAGAGACCAGTACGAAAAGTCGTAGCCGTCCCGCGTGGGCGGTGCGGACGGCTCTGACGCCGCGGTTCCGCCCGCAACGCTGGCGAATGGGATCTGAGAGCCGCTTGAACGGAAAAAGACGTAATACCGATCTGCGGTGAGAGCCGGTTCCAGCGTTAGATCCGCTGTTACCGTTCCGCCGCCGGTATATGGAACTCCGTTCAGGAGCCATTCGCTAAAGTGTTTTCCGTCCGGCGCGGTGAATAGCAGCATCTCGTCCGAACTGGGCAGCGGAATCGGCTCGCCGGATGTCGTGCGGGTAGTCAAAAAGGCTTTACCGAAACCGTTCAAATATGTCACGAGCAGTTCCCTGTTGAATCGGGCGTACAGATTCAGATCGTCTGTGACAGGGGTATTGAAGTCATATGGGGCGTCATCTGACGCTTCCTCCTCATACCAACCGGCGAAGGACAAGGGCATCTGTCCCGCTTGCTCATGAGAAGCTGTGATCGCCCCGGGATTCTGAGTGAGGTTGCCGTCAGTCACCATTTCTTCCAGAACAAAGCCGTCCGAAGGCGCAATGGCGTCCTCGTAGAACCGCACGCGGTGCCCGTCCGATAGCGGATCCGCGGCAAAATTTGCGATAGGAAACATGCCCGCGATCATAACGATCGTGAGCAATAGGGAAAGTCCGGAAAACGGCATGCGTGTCCGCCGCCCGTATCGTCTGCTTGTCATCATGTTTTTTCATCTCCTTTATTGGTGTTCGAATCTGTTAAATCGTATAGGTGGCTTTTAAAGTAAAAAAGCGGCGACAAAGAGCATGACGCCGGCGACCGAACGGCGACTTCACAGACCGTTCGGCTATCGTTCAAAAATGGGGAGGAGAATGACAACGACCGCGGGACGACAAAAGCCGTTCCGCGGCCGCGTTATTACCTCCCTGTCCGCATTCGTGACAAGGCATCGCGTAAAGTTTATCTGCATTTGCTGATTCATGGCGCTGCTGTGCATCATGAACCGAAGCGTACAACTTCCTGTCTATGATGATTTCCCCCCGGTTATCCCCTTTTGGCGTTCTGCCAGAAACTACAGCTCGCCGAGCTTACGCCCCCTTATTTGAACCTGAACAATGATTCTATCTTTTTATTATGCTACAAATAGTTTTCGTTGTAAATACCGCCCAAATTTGTATACAGATTTGTATCATGCCATTAATTGATGGTTTATTGTAATTTTAGCTTATTATGTTTTGAAATGTCGAATTGGATAAAATTAATAAATTGTTGCATTTATTTTAGTATTAAATTATTTTTTTTATATATATTTTAGTGTGTATATATAGAAAATAAAATAAAATACCTCTTGCACAAGAACGCATGTTCTGATATTATAGTTTTGTGCTTTCACAGAAGGTGATTCGAGGTTTTGCTGATGGGTGAATTTAAAATAGTATCCGATTATAAAATGACAGGGGATCAGCCTCAGGCGGTCAGGCTGTTGTCCGACGGCATATTAAACGGCGCCGCCCACCAAACCTTGCTCGGCGTTACGGGTTCCGGCAAGACGTTTACGATGGCGAACGTCATCGAAAAGGTGCAGAGACCCACATTGGTAATCTCTCATAACAAGACGCTGGCGGCGCAGCTCCACGGTGAGTTCCGCGAATTTTTCCCCGAAAACGCAGTCGAGTATTTCGTCAGTTATTATGACTATTATCAGCCTGAAGCTTATGTGCCTTCAACGGACACATATATAGAAAAGGACTCCGACATCAACGAAGAGATCGAAAAGCTGCGCCACTCGGCGACAGCTGCTCTTTCAGAACGCCGCGACGTGATTATCGTAGCGAGCGTATCCTGCATTTACGGCTTAGGCAGTCCTGTCGATTATGAAAATCAGGTTTTGTCCTTACGCCCCTCGACTGAAAAAAGCCGTTACGATATACTGAAAAAGCTCGTTGACATACAGTATACAAGAAATGATCTGGGATTTTCCAGAGGTAATTTCCGTGTAAGAGGCGACACTATTGACATTTATCCGGCGGGAGCAGATAACGCGGTACGCGTGGAGCTTTTCGGCGATGAGGTGGAAAGCATAAAGGAGATCAACCCGATCACAGGTGAAATTCTCGCTCTGCGCAACCACATTTCCATATTCCCTGCGTCGCACTACGTCACGTCACGCGAAAACATGAGCAGAGCCGTCGTTTCCATTGAGAATGAGCTGGATGAACGTCTCGCGTGGTTCAAGGCCAACAATAAGCTGCTTGAAGCTCAGCGCTTGGAACAACGCACGCGCTACGACATGGAGATGCTCAGAGAGATCGGCACATGCAAGGGCATAGAGAATTATTCCAGGCATATTAACGGACGTCCCGCCGGCAGCCGCCCATATACGCTGATTGACTATTTCCCCGACGACTATCTCATCATGATAGACGAATCCCATGTCATGCTGCCCCAACTCAGAGCGATGTACGCGGGCGACCGTTCACGTAAGCTTTCCTTGGTCGAATACGGTTTCCGCCTGCCGTCGGCTCTTGACAACCGCCCGCTTGAATTCGATGAATTTGAGACGCTTGTGAAGCAGATCGTATATGTCAGCGCTACGCCGGCCGCTTATGAAATCGGACTCAGCAAGGGTGTGTCTGCGGAACAGGTGATCAGACCGACAGGGCTTCTCGATCCGGTGATCGAAATTCGAAAAACTCAAGGGCAGATAGACGACCTTATCGGAACCGTAAATGAAGTGACCGCCAGGGGCGAGAAGGTTCTTGTAACCACGCTTACAAAAAAAATGGCGGAAAGTCTGACGGATTTTCTGAAAAATGCCGGTATCCGTATACGTTATCTGCATTCTGAGGTAGAAACCCTTGAGCGTATGGAAATCCTGAGGGATCTCCGTATGGGCGTATTCGACGTACTCGTCGGCATCAATCTGCTTCGGGAGGGACTGGACTTGCCTGAGGTCTCGCTTGTGGTTATACTTGACGCTGACAAGCAGGGGTTTCTCCGGACTGAGACCTCGCTGATCCAAACGATCGGACGCGCGGCCAGACATTCAAACGGCAAAGTGATAATGTACGCGGATTCAGAAAGCCCTGCAATGCAAAAGGCCATCTCCGAAACCTCCAGACGGCGCGGCATCCAGGATGATTACAATAAAGCGCACGGGATCATTCCGAGAACCATAAAAAAGAGCATACGCTCTGTCATTGAAGCGACAATGGCCGCCGAAGACAGCGCGGAATATTCCGCAGAAAAGAGCGTGCTTGAGATGACGGCGAAGGAACGCGCCGATTATGTCAAGAAACTCGAAAAGGATATGAAGGAGGCCGCAGCCGGTCTTGAATTTGAACGCGCGGCGCTTATACGCGATAGAATATTTGAAATAAAGGTAAAGTAGACGGGAGCGGGCACAGGGGCTTTCGCGCGTTGAGTCGCGTTGAGCCGGAAAGGTTTTACATTGACAAAGGACTTATATATAAAAGGAGCAAACGAACATAATCTGAAGAACATCGACGTTAGAATACCACGGGATAAGATGGTTGTACTCACCGGTTTGAGTGGTTCAGGCAAATCATCTCTGGCCTTTGACACTATATACGCGGAAGGGCAGCGGCGTTATGTAGAAAGCCTTTCGGCGTACGCCAGGCAGTTCTTGGGTCAGATGGAAAAGCCCGACGTCGAGTATATCGACGGTCTCTCGCCGGCAATATCCATAGATCAAAAGACCACAAGTCACAACCCCCGTTCCACCGTAGGGACGGTCACTGAAATTCACGATTACCTGCGGCTTATGTACGCGCGCATAGGCGTCCCCCATTGCCCTGTCTGCGGTGTGGAGATCAGCAGTCAAACCGTAGATCAGATGGCAGATACCTTGATGGAGTCCCCGGAGGGTTCGCGGCTCACACTACTGGCGCCTGTGGTAAGGCAGCGCAAGGGCGAACACGAAAAAATCCTCGAACGCATACGCAAGGAAGGCTTTACGCGAGCGCGTATCGACGGTGAGATAAAGCAACTCGATGAGGATGAGATCAAGCTTGAGAAGACATTCAAACACAGTATTGAGATAGTCACCGACAGGATTGTCATAAAACCCGGCATAGCCGGACGGCTTACTGAATCCATAGAGCTTACAATGAACAGCGGCGACGGTCTCGTAGTGGCGTATATACAATATGCCGACGGAAAAACTATGGAACGCGTTCTCAGCGCTAAGCTCGCCTGTCCCGAACACGGCGTCAGCATTGAAGAACTCGAGCCGCGCATGTTCTCATTTAACAGTCCCTTCGGCGCTTGCACGGAATGTAATGGACTGGGGTTCATACAGCGTATAGATCCCGATCTCATTATCACCGAAAAGAAAGAGACCATCCTTGGAGGAGCATTGGGAAACGTCTTCTCTTCCTTGGAGTTCAGCGGTTTTTACCGCCAGATGATAGACGCTCTGGCTGAGGAGCATGATGTAGATCTGAACCTTCCATATGAGAAGCTTCCCCCTCATTTCATCCAAGAATTGCTTTATGGCACGGGAAAGCGGAAGTTAAAATACACATATGTAAGCCGCAATACAGGTTCAACGTCTCAGATGAATCATCCCTTCGAAGGGGTGATTCCTAATCTTGAACGTCGTTACCGCGAAACCGCTTCAGACTATATAAAGGATAAAATGGAACAGTTCATGAGCCTTACGCCTTGCGGCGCCTGCGGCGGAAAGCGGCTGAAACCTGAGATTCTGGCTGTAACGGTTGGGGGTAAAAACATATCTGAAATGTCGGATCTCCCTATCCGCGACTGCCTTGAATTCGTGAACGGACTCGCTCTTTCAAGCAAGGACGCGGCCATAGCGCGGCAGATTCTCAAGGAGATCCGCGCCCGGCTGCAATTCCTCGTCGATGTGGGGCTGGATTATCTCACCCTCTCGCGTGCGGCGGGTTCGCTTTCCGGAGGGGAGTCCCAGCGGATACGCTTGGCCACCCAAATCGGCTCGAGTTTGGTCGGCGTCATGTATATTCTGGATGAACCCAGTATCGGGCTTCATCAGCGCGACAACGCCAAACTGCTTATGACGCTGAGAAGTCTGACGGATCTCGGCAATACCCTCATCATAGTTGAGCACGATGAAGATACTATGTACGCGGCGGATCATATCATTGACATAGGTCCCGGAGCGGGCATACACGGCGGCGAGATCGTCGCCGAAGGCACTATTGACGATATAAAAGCCGAGGAAAATTCCATCACGGGGCAGTATCTCACCGGCAGGCTGCGTATCGAAACACCCGCAGAAAGGCGGCCGGGCAACGGCAAATTCATCAAGGTCATCGGCGCCGCTGAGAACAACCTGAAGGATATTGACGTTACCTTCCCTCTCGGCAAGTTCATATGCGTGACCGGGGTATCCGGATCCGGTAAAAGCAGTCTGGTGAATGAGGTTCTCTACAAACGCCTCGCTCATGACGTCAACCGCGCCAGAGGTAAGGCCGGAAAGCACCGCGGCGTCGAAGGTATAGAGAACGTAGATAAGGTGATCGATATCGACCAGTCGCCTATAGGCAGAACCCCCAGGTCGAACCCGGCTACATACACCGGGGTGTTCACGCCTATACGCGACCTTTTTTCAAATCTTCCCGAGGCGAAGATACGCGGCTACCAAAAGGGGCGATTCAGTTTCAATGTAAAAGGCGGCAGGTGCGAGGCTTGCAGCGGCGACGGCATTATCAAGATCGAAATGCACTTCCTGCCTGACGTTTATGTCCCCTGCGAGGTCTGTAAAGGCAGGCGCTACAATCGCGAAACCCTTGAGGTGCGCTATAAAGGCAAGAATATTTTCGACGTACTTGATATGAACGTCAGTGAGGCCGTCGAGTTTTTCGCTAATATTCCGATGATTATCCGTCAGCTTGAAACCCTGCAAGAGGTAGGACTTGGATATGTAAAGCTCGGTCAGCCTTCGACTCAGTTGTCCGGCGGAGAAGCGCAGCGGGTTAAGCTGGCGACCGAGCTGTCTAAGCGCAGCACGGGGAAGACGGTATACATACTCGACGAGCCGACGACAGGGCTGCACTTCGCGGATGTGGACAGACTCATCTCCGTGCTCGACAAGCTCGTTGACAACGGTAATACAGTCATCGTCATAGAGCATAACCTTGATGTTATCAAGAGGGCTGATCATATAATAGACCTGGGACCCGAGGGCGGCGACAAGGGAGGGCAGCTTATCGCCTGCGGAACCCCTGAGGAAATTGCCGCAGAATCAAAATCTTATACCGGAGAATTCCTTAAAAAGGTTTTAAAATTACGAAAAATCTGATAGAATGGTTGTTAATAGCATTTAACCCGGATGTGGAGGCGTGTATATGCGTGACACCCATGATAATATGACTATGCTCACGGATTTTTACGAGCTGACGATGATAAACGGATATTTCGAAAGCGGAGTTCCTGAAAGCATAGCGTATTTTGACCTGTTTTTCAGAGAAATACCCGATAAAGGCGGATTTGCCATTGTTGCGGGGCTCGAACAGGTTGTTGATTATTTACAGAATTTGAAATTTACGGAAAATGATATTGATTTCCTTCGCGCAAAGAAGATTTTCAAGGAGGATTTTCTCGAATATTTAAAGGATTTTAAGTTCACCTGCGATATGTGGGCAATACCTGAGGGGACTCCGGTTTTCCCCGGAGAACCGCTTATCACGGTGAAGGGACCTATCGTTCAGGCTCAGTTTGTTGAAACCATGCTGTTATTGCTGATCAACCATCAGAGCTTGATTGCCACAAAAGCCAACCGTATTGTCAGAGCCGCAGGCGGCAGGGGCGTTATGGAATTCGGCACGCGCAGAGCGCACGGGGCGTCTGCGGCGATTTACGGCGCCAGAGCCGCTTACATCGGCGGTTGTGTCGGTACTGCCTGTACCATCACGGACAGGGATCACGGTATCGAATCCCTCGGTACTATGGCTCACAGTTGGGTGCAGATGTTCCCCAGCGAATACGAAGCGTTCAGAACATATGCAGAAATCTATCCCGATAATTGCACATTACTGGTGGATACCTATGACGTTCTCAAGTCGGGCATACCCAACGCTATCCGTGTTTTCAGGGAAATGCAGCCAAAAAAGATGGGGATCCGCATAGACAGCGGCGACGTCACCTATCTCAGCAAATCGGCCAGGACTATGCTTAACGCGGCGGGGATTGACGATTGTTCGATAGTTGTTTCGAACTCGCTTGATGAATATGTTATACGTGATGTCATATCCCAGGGCGCTCAGATAGACTTTTTCGGCGTCGGCGAGCGCCTGATCACATCAAAGTCCGACCCTGTTTTCGGCGGCGTATATAAGCTTGCGGCTATTGATGTTGACGGCGTATGCGTACCCAAGATGAAGATAAGTGAAAATGTCGGAAAGATTACCATTCCGGGATTCAAGAGGGTATTCCGGCTTTATAGTAAACGCAACAACCGCGTGGTCGCCGACGTTATTGCGCTCAACCATGAGAGCCTTCCCGACGACGAATATTTCGAGATTTTCGATCCGGCCTTCACATGGAAACGAAAGAGGCTGACGGATTTTTACGCTAAGGATCTCAGGGTACAGGTATTCGATAAAGGACGGTGCGTATATGAGCTGCCGGATGTAGACAGCATACGAACATATTGCAAAACGCAGATCGACACCCTTTGGGAAGAATCTCTCAGGTTCGAGAATCCGCCTATCTACTATGTGGATCTTTCAAGAGAGCTTTGGCTGCTGCGCAACAGACTCATCGCCGAGTACAGCGGCGCTTTTGAATGACAATCAAACAGCATGATGATATCTGAATAAAGTGAGGTGAAATGAATGAGCAACAAATTTCCTATTATGAAAACTCATGAACCCAAGGCGAAGCCTAATCCCGATACCTTGGAATTCGGGACGACGTTTACCGATCACATGTTCCTCATGGACTATGACGAGTCTGCGGGATGGTATGACGGTAGGATCGTTCCGTACAGTTCGCTGCACCTAGACCCGGCGGCGGCGGTTTTGCATTACAGTCAGGAAATATTCGAAGGACTCAAGGCTTACAAGAACAAAGACGGCGGCATACAGCTCTTCCGTCCGGATATGAACGCGAAGAGGATGAATATGTCCGCAGATCGAATCTGCATGCCTGGAATCGATGAAGAACTTTTCGTCGACGCGGTCAAGGCGCTCGTCACTCTGGATGTAGATTGGGTTCCCGACAAACCCGGCACTTCCTTATACATAAGACCGTTCATGATTGCAACGGAAGCCTTTCTAGGCGTGAGACCATCTAAACAGTATATCTTCGCCATAATCCTATCGCCTGTGGGCGCCTATTATAAGGGCGGGCTTGCGCCTACAAAGATATTCATTGAGGACGAATATGTACGTTCAGTTGTCGGAGGTACAGGAACAGCGAAAGTCGGCGGCAACTACGCCGCAAGCATAAAGTCCCAAGTCAAGGCTCATGATTTCGGTTATTCTCAGGTTTTGTGGCTGGATGGGGTGGAACGCAAATATGTGGAAGAGATCGGCACATCAAACGCTTTCTTCGTGATAAACGGCGAGGTTTACACCGCTCCTTTAAACGGCAGCATACTGCCGGGCATCACCAGGGACACCGCCATCACCCTTCTCAATGATTGGGGGGTAAAGGTTCGCGAAGAGCGTTTCACCATTGAGGACGTCTATCAGGCCTCTTCTAAGGGGGAGCTTTCTGAGGTATTTGCTACCGGAACCGCCACAGTCATATCGCCTGTCGGATATATGCTGTGGAAAAATAACGAGATCACAATAAATAACTCCGAGATCGGTGAATTGTCTCAAAGGCTTTATGACGAGATCACCGCCATTCAGATCGGCGCTGCGGAGGACAGGTTCGGCTGGATCGTCGGCATTTGAGCATAAATAACAATGTTACAATCAGAGGGGCACATGACAGGGGCGGAAGCCATCATCAAAAGCTTGGAAAAGGGAGTGAAAAATGAAACATACTATAGCAGCTTTAGTTGAAAACAAGGCGGGCGTCTTGTCCCGCATTTCGGGATTGTTTGCACGCAGAGGCTTCAATATCGACAGTCTCGCTGTAGGTCCCACCGACGACCCCCAGATTTCAAGAATAACCATAGTTGTTGATGGCGACGATTACACTGCGGAGCAGGTAACCAAACAGCTCAATAAGCTGATCGACGTGCTGAAAGTCAGAAATCTTGATTCTTCCGATATTATCAGGCGTGAGCTGCTGCTTGTGAAGGTTAAGCTCGATGAATCTCAGCGCAGTGAAATCGTCGATATCGCCAAGATCATGGACTGTGAGATCGTCGATATCTCGCACACAACGCTGATGCTTGAGCATAACGACAGACCTGAAAAGATAGATTTGCTTGTAGACTTGCTCTCAAAATACAATATACTTGAGATTACAAGAACCGGCACCATCGCTCTTCAGCGCGGCGCCGGCAGTGTTTGATCTTAAAGGCAAGCTCCGGAAACCCTTGAACTCGTATCACTTGGTACAGTTAACTTGTTTATACTGAGTTCGGTATTGGGTCTTCCGACTGCGTTTCAATGCATTACGCCTTTCCCGCGCAGCCCAGTACATTGACGATCTTTCTCTTGACCATCTCCTTGATCGCGGCGCGCGCGGGCGTCAGATACTGACGCGGGTCGAAATCCGCAGGATGAAGGGTGAAATGCTCGCGAATAGAGGCTGTCATGGCGAGGCGCAGATCCGAGTCTATATTTATCTTACATACGGCGCCCTTTGCCGCCTGCCGCAGCATATCCTCCGGGATCCCTATCGCGTCGGGCATCTTGCCGCCGTATTTGTTTACGGTTGCTACGAATTCAGGTATCACCGACGAGGCGCCGTGCAGCACTATCGGAAATCCCGGCAGCCTTCTCGCTACTTCTTCCAAGATATCAAAGCGTAGCTGCGGGTTCTGCCCCGGTTTGAACTTATATGCGCCATGTGACGTCCCTATCGCTATCGCTAAGGAGTCTACATTCGTTTTTTCCACAAATTCCTGCACCTGACCCGGATCCGTATATGAGTGCGCCTCAACGTTCACGTCGTCTTCGACCCCTGCCAGCTGCCCCAACTCGCCTTCAACCACGCAACCATTTGCATGAGCGTATTCGACGACCTTCTTCGTGAGAGTGATATTTTCCTCAAACGGGAACTGCGAACCATCGATCATTACCGATGAAAAGCCGCCGTCAATACAAGACTTGCAGACCTCGAAATCCGCGCCGTGATCCAGATGCAACGCCAGCGAAAGACCCGTATCTTCCATAGCTGCCTCCACAAGCTTGATCAAATATGCGTGTTTGGCGTATTTTCTCGCGCCCGCTGATACCTGCAAAATGAGAGGCGCGTTCTCTTCCTTCGCGGCTTCCGTTATGCCCTGAACGATTTCCATGTTGTTTACGTTGAAAGCCCCCACGGCATAGCCGCCTTCATAGGCTTTTTTAAACATCTCGGTTGTTGTAATGATTGCCATGCTTACTTCTCCTTATTCGAATACTATCTCCCGTCCGGCAATGTAGAACTCGCAGTCAGCCGCCAAACCGGGAAAACAAAGTTTAAATAATAACGAACTTCTAAAAATCAAGGCGCCCAAGTAAATTAGAAGCGACTGAATACTTCGCCGTATCAGCGCCCCGTCAATATCTTCACGATTTCATCAAGCTTAGCGTTTGACGGTATTATAAAGTTACCGGCTTGCAATCGCGTCGCAGCATCGGCTACAAGCAGAGCATCATAAAAATCGTCTTTATCCTTGATCAGACCCACATCCAACAGCTTCTGCGCGATCTGCGAGGCAGTCTCTCCATACTCAATATATATCGAATACTGGGTGACCTCACCGGACGAATCAGAACTTCCCGCCGCGCTCTGCCCGGGTTCCGTTCCTTCGGCTGTATTTGTCTCCGCGCCGCCCGCCGCTGCGCCCGCATCCGGTTCTATAAGTGCGGGATCGGTATAATTTTCTCCGTCCGCACCTGTTCCTGCTTCCTCAGAACCTATGACTGTTCCCTCTTCCTCACCGGAGCCTATAATGCCTAAGTCCCCTCCGGCGGGGTATTCCATAATCACCTCAATGCGTGAACTTATCACAAAAAGTGCAAGTATAATAATTATGAGAACAACTATTATGTCGTTTGTATCGTATAGAACATCCTTTAATCTTTTTATCATCAACTGAATATCCCGGCGCTGAGCCGTTACAACTGAAAGTTTCCTATTGCTTTAAATGTATCACATTTTACCTTTCAAAACAACGAAAAAGGCTCTGTAGTTTATTAAGTTTTGTTTACATGCTGTTTTTAAACATGATTATGTTGTATAATGATCACTAGTCACGATGATGGGAAGATATGATAATAATTAAAATTACTGAAAATGAACATAACCAACGCATAGACCGCTTTCTTAAGAAGTATCTCAAGAACGCCCCGCTTAGCTTTGTGTACAAGACATTGCGGAAGGGCGTAAAGCTCAATGGTCGGCGTCCCGCGATAGATACGATACTGTCTGTCGGCGATGAGATTACTCTGTACATCTCCGATTCCGATGCGCTTCATGTTACTGAACGACCGGGCGCAAAGGCGCGGAGGCAGTTTAACATCGCCTACGAAGACGATAATATCCTGATAGCCGAAAAACCCTTTGGCCTGCTGACCCACGGAGATCACAGCGAGAAGAAGAATACGCTGGCGAACCAGGTGATCGGCTATCTGATCGGGAATGGCTCCTATGTTCCCGGCGCGGCGGCAACCTTCGTCCCCTCACCTGTCAACAGACTTGATCGCAATACCACAGGACTTGTCATTTTTGGCAAGAATTACACTGCCTTGCGTTTGTTAAATCAGATGATAAGGGAGAGGGGTTTTGTCAGCAAGTACTATCTTACGATTGTTGGCGGCAAGGTCGAGGAAACGCTGACGCTGCGGGATATGATGCGCAAGGATCCACGCTCGAACACCGTTGAAATCACAGCGGCGGCCGACGGCACAGCTGCGGCGTTCAGTAGTAGCGGCGGCGCGGATAAAGCCACGGCGGACGTAAATACCGGCGGCGCGGACAAAGCTGTTGCAAGCGGCAAAAGCGGCGGCGCGGATAAAGCTGTTACAAGCGGCAAAAGCGGCAGCGCGGACAAAGCTGTTACAAGCGGCAAAAGCGGCAGCGCGGACAAGACTGCCGCAGGCGTCGGGGCACAAAAGCTGATGGAAACAACGGCAAGACCGATAGCATATTCGAGAGGCTTCACCTTGCTGGAGGTTGAGCTTATTACAGGGCGAACTCACCAGATACGCGCCCACCTGGCGCAGGCGGGACATCCCGTTATCGGCGACCCAAAGTATGGTTCACAGGCTCTTAACGCTAAAATAGCCCGCCGTTTTGGGTTGAACACCCAGTTTTTACACGCATATAAGCTGGTTTTCACCGATGGCGAAGGTGAATTGGCATACTTAAAGGGGATTGAAGTCAAAGCCCCGCTACCGAAAAACCTTGATGAAGTCAGGAAAACACTGTTCGACAGTTAGTTTGCGGTCTCGTGGATAATAGTATGCACAGGGAAGGATCATCTTAGAGTTAAATTTACCAAAATTAACTGTTCAATTTTGCTTTTTTAGGCTATAATATTGTAGTACGACATATCGTAAGGAAGGATTATCTTATAATGAAGGAATGGATTAGGGACATCCTGATCGCGGTCGCGGTTGCATTAGTGATTATGCAATTCATCAAACCGACAATAGTAAAAGAACATTCGATGGAACCGACACTGTTTGAATATAATTACATCTTTCTCAGCAAGCAGCAATACACCTTCACCGACGTGAAAAGCGGGGATATTGTGGTGTTTCATACCAATATGGAAACTGAAAACGGCGATGAAAAGCTGCTCATTAAGCGTGTGATAGCGGTTTCCGGCGATAAACTCGCGATAACCGGCGGTGCTGTTTATCTGAACAGTGAAGCTATGAATGAGGATTATATCAAAGAGCCGTACACAACCGGTTATGTAGAGGAAATGACGATTCCCGACGGCAAGGTCTTCGTGATGGGCGATAACCGGCAAAACAGTTTGGACAGCCGCTCACCTGATGTCGGGCTTATTAACGAGGATGCGATCATAGGAATGGCTTTTTTCCGGCTGTTCCCGCTGAAAGAATTTGGGACGCTGCATTAAGGGGGCTTCCGCTACTGAACTCAGTATGGATGCAAGCTAAATCACTGGTAATCGACATGAAAAAGATCATTGCAAATAATAAAAAAGCGCGGCACGATTATTTTATAGAAGAGACATATGAGGCCGGAATAGTTCTCACAGGCACTGAGATAAAGTCTCTGCGTCAAGGGAAGGTCAACCTGAAGGAAAGCTATGCAAGGGTTGAAAACGGCGAACTGATAATTTTCGGTGTACACATCAGCCCTTACGAGCAGGGGAACCGCTTCAACGTCGACCCTGTAAGACCGCGCAAGCTGCTGCTGCATAAGCAGGAAATACGCAAACTGACGGGATATACCACCTTGAAGGGTCTGACCATCGTTCCGCTGAATATCTACTTGAACAATAGAGGGCTTGCGAAGATGGAAATAGGTGTGGCGCGCGGTAAGAAGCTCTACGATAAAAGGGACGATATGGCGAAGCGCGACGCTGATCGCCGTATAGAACAAAGTATTAAAAGAACCATTAACAGGGGGGTGTAAAGGTTTCGACGGGGGTGTGGAACCGGAATAAGCGAGCCGTAGTTGCCGAGTCTACGTTAAAAGCGGCACGTTAAAGATAAACGGAAAAACTGATACTAATTACGCATTAGCAGCTTAGTCTGCCCGCGTCGTCAACCTTGATTCACCTGTAGGTCAAGGATCTGGCGTCGAAATACAGGAAACCTTTGCGTGAGTTCCCGGTAGCGCAAAGGGATTACGGGATAGCGGATTCCGCGGCTTGCCGGCTGTCTACGGATGACGCGAATTTATAAACAATCGGCTGCGCTCGGAGAAAGTTCTGCGGAAATGCTTTCGGACGTGGGTTCGATTCCCACCACCTTCACCAAACGATTAACCATTTATTGACAGGGCTGTATCTGTTAATAAATGGTTTTTTCTTTGTAACAAGGCGACCAAAGCGAGAAAGCAAGAAGAGGCTTTTTTGCTTAAAAGATTGTTCCGACGCGAATTTTATGGTACAATTTATGATAGATAACCAAGCCGCTTGTTGATGGCAACGTTAGTTTCACTCTTTCTTCGATGTGCGTTGCTTGCTTCGCCGGACTGTTTTGCATGGCATCTGAAATCGCGTAAAACAGGCAATGGCGAGATTGTTTTGGAGTTGGAATCAGTTATGTTAACATTGTTCTGTGGGAAAGGCGCTCCGATTCATAAAGGAGAATTTGCTTCAATAGGTACGTATGACTTTCCGCTTGTGATAAGACAAAATGTATCTTTGGACGAATTGTGTTTGATTGGGTTCAGCGAAACTCGTCAAAACGAACAAAAGCATCAATCAGCCACAGTGCATTTTTTTGAGGATGACGATAAGTTTGACGAAGTGTGGAACAACCCGCCAAAGTATATCGCAAAACTGAAGCAGTATCGTCAGGTTCTTTCTCCCGACTTCAGTCAATACGCAGATATGCCAGCAGCGATTCAAATCTTCAATGTATATCGCAACAGGTGGTGTGCTGCATATTGGCAGCAGCAAGGACTGGTTGTCATACCGACGATTTCTTGGAGTGACAACAGCTCGTTGGCATATTCTTTTGATTCTGTCGAAAGACACTCTTATGTAGCCGTTTCAACTGTAGGGTGCGCCAATAACGAGGATGTATTCATGGCGGGTTATGTTGAAATGGTGGCTCGGATTGAACCGATGGCCGTGATTTGTTACGGAAGGTTGTTTTCGAATATGAGCAGCTATGCAACTTGTATCGAAATCGAATATCGAACAAACACGACACTTTCGTATACGGTTCACGTATGACAACGGGAAAGTTGTGTTTCATTCGGCTTATCCGTTGCCATAACGAGAAAGGCCGGCTCTTATATGGAAACTATAAAAGAAAGCGATAAAATGGCGGAGGTTTTGGTTATGGCGTTGATTCCGTATCTGCCGCCGCAATCGCAAGATGTCGCGGACGAATACGAGGCGGGTGAATATGTCGCCGCTGCACACGGAGCGATACATGATTTGGGTATACTAAGGACTGATTTACCGGAAACGCTTCTCGAAGGAATTGATGGACTGATCCGACAAATAAAATCCGAAAATGATTCATTCAATTTGCGTTTTCTCCGGCAGATGGAAACAGGGCTTCTTCAATTGAACGAAAGGCGAGCATTGATTAGCGGGCGGAGGATGGCATAATCCGAGTCCTCATATCTTAAAAAGGGGATTCCCAATGGAATTGATGGAAATAATACAAAAACGCCGGAGTGTGCGCCGCTTTAAGAGCGATGAAGTCAAAAGCGCCGACATCATTGAGATGGTTGAGGCTGCCAGGCTTGCCCCTTCCGGCAGCAATCTACAGAATTGGCATTTTACAGCATTCAAGCAAAAGAACTCTATCAAAAGAATCGCGGATGCCGCCATTGATGCTATGGAAGAGATCGCGGGTAATCTGGACGCGGTGAACAAGACGCTGGCGGATAAGTTCCGCCGGTTTTCCAAGGTCTATACGTTTTTCTTCGCCGAAGCGCCCGCTTTAATCGTCGTCATGTCCAAAGCTTCCGCACTCACGGGCTTCAAAGAGATGGAAGAGGCAGGGCTTGACGCCTCGCGGCTTTATATAAAAAGCCCCGGCATGCAGAGCCTCGGCGCAGCTGTTGAAAATCTGCTGCTGCGAGCCTTCGATCTGGGCTATGGAGGTTGCTGGATTACCAGCGCGAACTACGCCGATACGCGTATAGAAAAAATCCTGCGTGAAGAAACCGGATTCGATAAGCCTGATTATTACATGGCGGCGCTTATAGCTATCGGAGTACCCGACGACGATGCGAAACCCTTTAAGAAAAAGCAGATTGAGGATATCTTGACTATAGTCGAGTAAGCACCGCCTGCGACCGGAGTGAACAATGTCGGTGCTGTCGCACATCTGCGGTGGCATAGCCGTCTGCATCTGGTTCACATCTGCGGCGGCATAGCCGTCTGCATCTGGTTCACGTCTGCGGCTGCATAGCCGCCTGCGACCGGTTCACGTCTGCGGCATAGCTGTCTCCGCCCACGCGGTGAATTCATCCCTGAGTTTTTGTTTGATCGATTCGGGGGCAAAGATATGTTCTATTGCGTTCAGGTTTATCCGCCAGAGTTCATACGGCGTCACCTGACCTGATGCCGCGAGTTCAAAATACTCCTCGCTGAGCGTCTTACCGGAGATCACCGGTGAATCGGTGCTTACGCTTACCGGAACGCCTCTATCCCACAGTATCTTCAGTGGGAAATCTTTATATTCGCTGTAAAGACCGGCTTGAATATTGCTCGTCGGACAGAGATCCAGCTGCACGCCTCTTTCCGCCAACATGCGGCAGAGTTCTTCATCCTGTGCGGCAATCGCTCCGTGGGCTACCCTGTCCGGCCGCAGCTCATCCACAGCCCGCCTCAGTATCCCCGTGCCGCCCAACGATTCTCCGCCATGCGCCCCTGCGCCACCCAACGATTCTCCGCCATGCGCCCCTGCACCACCCAACGATTCTCCGCAATGAAAAGTGACATAAAGACCGTGTCTCCGCGCTTCTGCGAAGAATGCCGCTTGCCGCATCGGATCGGGGTTTTCACGCTCATCTCCCGCAAGATCAACAGCAGCAAGCGCGCTATTTGCATCCGCCGCGACAGCCTGTCTCAACATGTCGATGTTTGTCTCCGGACTTTCGTTTCTCATGCCGACGACTATGAATTTCACAATCATACCCGTTTTTCTCGCAGCGTCCTCACCCGCACTCAGCACATATTTCACCACTTGTTCTATGCTCAACCCGCCCCTGACATGAAGGCCGGGCGCCCAGCGGATCTCGCAGTACTTTACATTATCCGCCGCTTTACTCAATATCATCTCTTCCGTTACGCGGCGAAGCGCGTACTCGCTCTGCAACAGCGCAACAGGAAGTTCGTAATAGCTCAACAACTCTTCCTGAGACGAAAGAACGCCGCCGATAACCATCCGGCGACGCAGCGCTTCATATAATACAATATTTTCAGACAACACGCCTGCGGCAGTTTCAGCATCAGACGCTGCCTCTCCGGCGGCCTTGGCTTCAGACAGCAAGTCCGCTACAGCCCCGGCGCCCGGCGCTGCCTCTCCGGCGACCGTGCCCGTAGACAGCAAGTCCGCGGCGGTTCCTACTTCCACCGCTCCATCCAGATGAACATGGAGTTCCGCTTTCGGCATTGCACGAAACAAGGACGCTATCCCTTCCGTAAAGTGCGGCGAAAGGTGCGCGGACGATATTCGGCGAGGGGTTTTATCAGTCGCCATAGCTCAGTCCTGCTGATTCTCCGTAGTTTTTTCATTATCCTGAAGCCACTTTTTAATCTGGGTGAATGATTCGGCGCTTATCACATGTTCAATGCGGCAAGCATCCTGAATGGCGATAGATTCGTCGACCTTCAACGCATCGACAAAGAAGCGCGCTATAGACTGGTGTCTCTCATAGATATCTTCCGACAGTGTCCGCCCGGATTCAGTCAGATGTATATTACCAACATTATCAATGGTTATATAACCCGCTTTTTTAAGTATCCCCATAGCTCGGCTTATACTCGGTTTTGAGTAATTCAATTCCGTCGCCACATCGATCGACCGCACCGACCCTTTTTCCTTCTGCAAAATCAGAATAGTTTCAAGATAATTTTCACCGGACTCATGAATTTTCAACTTCAACCCTCCTTGCGGCGCGAATGAATCAACAACTTATGCTGTTAATTATACAACATCCGCACGTTCTTGTAAACAAAAAAGCTTTCTGGAACAATTGCCTTATTGATTCTTAAGTGTTTGTGGTGTATATTTAAATAAAGACCACATAATGAAAGAAAAGAAGGAGAAATGCGGCGATGGTTTCGTCATCGCCGCATATATTATATTGATGATCATACTGAACGCCGCAATGCGGTTCGTCATGCTCCGCGCAAAGGCTGAGGCCGACGCCGTAAACGCCAGTACCATATGGAAAGAGCACCTCTTCCTCGGTTTACTGAAGCTCGCTGAGCTTGACGCGGATGCCATATCCCCCGCCTCGACTCACAAAAAGGATATTAACGACGACATACAGAACATCAAGGTCATTCTGAGATCGAAGAGGATCGAAACTGCGGGCACACGCGCTCTTCTGCGCAGGATTCTGATAGACGCCGTCTATCTTTATTCTATACGCCCTAACCACGAGGTCTCCGATCTGATGCAGGAAGCAAAGACGCGTTCTCCTAACTACCCGGCGGAATACGTAACAGCGTCCTGCGTGCTGAATCTCTTGCTTGAAAATCCCACCCCCATACTGAAAGAGCTTCTTGAACTTGTCGCTAAATCGAGTTTTAGACAGGTCGGCTTGAGAGAGGTGGCTCATGTGATAAGAAATGCTCCCGAAGTCGGCTTTTACGTCTCAAATCAACTGGACTCGGACAGAAACAATGTGGGCTTTCAAGAAGCGCCCAAGGGCAAAGCCTTCCTTGCCGAACTGACAGAACGTATCAATAAGATGCGTTATTCCCTGCTTTCAAGCGTCTACGGACAAGATCACGCTGTCCATTCCTTCGCCGAAGGGATGTTCAGCGCTGAAGTGCTCGCTGATGCGGATTCAGCGCGCCGGCAACCCCGCGCCATCTTTGTATTCGCGGGAGCTCCCGGCGTGGGCAAGACCTTTCTCGCCGAGCAGGCTGCGTCTACATTAAAAATACTATTTAAGCGTTACGATATGAGCGGCTATTCCGATCACCAACAGCACATAAGCCTCGTGGGCTTCGCCCCCAGCTATAAGGACGCCAAGGAGGGCGTTCTGACCGGATTTGTGAGAAGACATCCGCACAGCATACTCTTGTTCGATGAGATTGAGAAGGCGCACATCAACACCATTCATCTGTTTTTACAAATATTGGATTCCGGTGAGCTGCACGACGACTTCCTTGACAAAGACGTATCATTTAAGGACACGATCATCATATTCACCACCAACGCGGGCAAGCAGCTCTATGACGGCGATCACAAACAAAACGCGGCAGGCCTTCCCCGCCACACGATAATAAACGCACTGGAAACCGATATAAATCCCGAGACGAGTCAGCCCTTCTTCCCCCCGACAATATGTTCACGGCTTGCCACCGGCTGGCCTCTCATGTTCAACCGGCTTCAAGCGCATGACTTGGAGAAGATAGGCGCCTGTGAGTTCGAAAGGTGTTGCTCATTGTTCGAAAAACAATATGGAATCCCCGCAAAGGCAGAAGGAAACCTACTCCCCTCCGCTCTGCTTTTCGCGGAAGGCGGATTGACCGACGCCAGAACGATCAGGGCGCAGACGGAGCTATTTTTTAAAAACGAGATCTTCGGACTGAACCGTCTCTATGCGGGCGAGCGCTTGGAAAACGCCCTCCAAAACCTGGAATCATTGAATTTCAATGTGGAGGCCGGTGATCTCTCTCCTCATGTTTCCGCGCTTTTTACTAACTCCGACAATACGAGGATATTGGTTTATTCCGATAATTCCACTGCGGAGCGTATATCCCGCAGTCTGCCCGACTTTGTTATTTACCGCACAGAAGACCGCGAAGAGGCCTTCCGCATCGCCGGAGAACAGGACATTGACTTTGTATTGCTTGAACTGTCCCCCGGCTTTGAAGACGAACTCTTTGAAAAGAACGGCGGATTCACCTTTGATCATGTGCCCATAGGCGCGGATTCCCTCCAAGAACCCCGCAGGTTTTTCAGGGAGTTCCATGAGCGTCTGCCCGAACTGCCTGTTTATCTGCTTGAATCCGGCAGTTTCACCATTGACAATGAACTGCTCACTTCCTTTATAAGGGGCGGCGCGCGCGGCAAGCTGGCCATGAAGTCCTCGGATTTAAGCGTATTTTCTGAGGAAATCACCAGTATAGCCAAGCAGCTCCACCTGCAAAGGGCAGCGTCCTTGTTGGCCTCAGAGCACAAAATGCTGCATTACGAAACGACGCCTTTCATAAGTCCCGATAGGCGGCATGTCACCATATGCGTCAGAGATCTATCAATAAAGCGGTCGCCCTATGCGGACGATACCGGTGAACTTCTGGACGATGCCGAAAGACCCAATGTCAGGTTCTCCGATGTTATCGGCGCTAAAGACGCAAAGGATGAGCTGGCTTTTTTCGTGGAATACCTCAAAAATCCCAAGAAATTCAAGGCGCGAGGTCTCAATCCGCCAAAGGGCGTGCTCCTTTACGGACCTCCGGGAACCGGCAAGACCCTTCTCGCCAGAGCCATGGCGGGCGAATCCGATGCGGCCTTCATTCCTTCTACAGCCACAGCTTTCGTCACGAAGTACCAGGGCAGCGGTCCGGAAGCGGTGCGCGAACTCTTCAAACGCGCGCGCCGTTACGCGCCTTCCATCGTTTTTATTGATGAGATCGACGCCATCGGTCGTGCACGAGGCGGCGGCGAATCCGCCCATGGCGAGGAAATGGCGCTTAACGCGCTCTTCACCGAGATCGACGGTTTCGGTACTGACGTAAAAAGCCCGGTATTCGTGCTCGCCGCCACCAACTTTGAGGTAGAGGCCGGTAAATACGGCAAAGGATTCATCGACCCCGCCCTCACCCGCCGTTTTGATCGAAAAATACTGGTAGACATGCCTACAAAGGATGATCGTTTGACATATATGCAAAGCATGTTCGACAAGCGGAAATGGCACAATGTCAGCGCCAATATGATAGAACAGCTCGCGAAGCGCTCAACCGGACTCAGTCTTTCAGCCCTTGAAACAGTCATAGAACTGGCTTTCCGCAATTCTGTGAAGGCCGGGCACGCGCTCGACGACGAACTCTTTGAAGAAGCCTTCGAAATTTCCAGGCACGGAGATAAGAAGGACTGGGGCGCCGAATATATGGAACGCGTCGCACGGCATGAAGCGGGTCACGCTTACATGTGCTTCAGCGCCGGACGCACCCCCGCCTATCTGACGATAGTAGCCAGAGGCAATCACGGCGGCTATATGGAGCCGGAATCCGATGAGGATGAACCTATAAAAACCCGTGACGATCTGCTTGAGCGCATACGTACAGCCCTCGGCGGCAGAGCCGCGGAAATCGCGTATTACGGCGAACATTCCGGCATTTCCAGCGGCGCGGCGGGCGATCTGGAAAACGCCACGCGCATAGCACGCTCCATGATATGCAGCTATGGTATGGACGAGGTGATCGGTCCCGCCGTCATAAACTATGAAGACGCGCTTAAAGGCGCCTTGGCCGCAAAGATTACAAACCGCATCTCGGATATTATACAGGCGGAACTGCTGACCACAACTGTCGCTATAGAAAACGCAGTGCCCAAGATCGATCTGATCGTGGAACGATTGCTGGAAAAAAACCGCCTTGATCGCGACGAAATAGATGCCATACTCACACCCCCTACAATGACGCTTGATTGAGTGTTCATGCGCTTTTACTAGTGCAGAGCAAATTTTGTTTATCACTCATCAAAAATTTGACTTTCATCTGCAAATGTGGTATTCTGTAAACAGGGTGTTATTTCGACGGCCGATTTACAGTTATACACGAATTTTGGCTGTTTTTATGCGTTGTGGGTAGAGATGAGGTGATGCTATGACAAGAAAGTATAAGTTTTTTTGGGATTTAATTGGCGATGTGGAGGATGGACGACCTAACCTCGGCGATTCTGTGGATCTTGAAACGTACAGGCTCATGCAGTTTACCATGCGTGACGTATTGGAAGAACGTTTCGGAACAGATGTCACGGATGATATTTTCTTTAACGCCGGAAAGCTCGCCGGTCGAGAGTTCTTCAGACAGTATATCGATCCGGTGGAAAGCGTCGATGAATTCGTCAGCAAAACACAGTCAATCCTTAAAAACAAGAGAATCGGTATTCTCAGGCTTGAAGAAGCCATGATCGATAAGGGTCGTGTGCTTCTTACAATTGATGAAGATCTGGATTGTTCAGGTCTGCCCGAGTTGGACTATGAAACATGCATCTACGACGAGGGCTTTATTTCATCATTATTCGAGTGTTTTACAAATGAAAAGTGGAAGGCGGAGGAAATCGACTGCTGGTGTACAGGCGCCAGGACGTGCCGCTTCCTAGTTACGCAGGAGAATTGCGAGGCGGTGAACGCCTAACGCAAATCACCCGCTTACTTTACCATGAAAAGGTAGCAAAACTATGTCTTCGCAGAGAAATGATAATGAATGGATTGCGCTGATCGATACCTTTTTGAGATTGCCAAGGATCCCCGATGATCTGTGCAATGATGCCGAGCTCACTGAGAACCCGAACTTTCAAAAGCTGCACAGATACATTAATGACCTGCGTGACTTAAGCGCCGCGCTCTCAAGGGGTGATCTTCAAATGTTCGCTTATACCAAGGGTTATATTCTCTCAAACATGAAAGCCCTACAGGCAAATCTGCGCCATCTCACATGGCAAACCAAGCAGGTCGCCGAGGGCGATTTTTCGCAGCGAGTTGAATTTCTCGGGGAATTTTCCGACTCGTTCAACGAAATGACGACAAAGCTGCAGGAGAACAACCTTGAACTCGAACGTCTAGCGAATGTCGATTTTTTGACCCAGATACCCAATCGGCGTTCGGCCATGCAATTTTTAGAGCAAACATTCTTGTTGTATAAAAGGACTCTTCGTGTTTTCAGTATCATGATTATGGACATCGACTATTTTAAAAGTGTCAATGATACCTACGGCCATGATATAGGAGACAAAATGCTTAAACATGTAAGTACTACCTTGAGAGGCGTATTCCGCGCTTCTGATATGTTTTGCCGTATCGGCGGCGAGGAATTCCTGGCGATCTTACCGGAAACAAATCTTGCAGGCGCTGTATGCATAGCTGAAAGGGTACGCTCCATAATGGAGAACGCCGCTTTGGATATCGGCTCAGCCGTTCCTTTGAAGCAGACCATAAGCATAGGCGTGAGCAATGCGCTTCCCGGAGATGAAAAATATAACGATATAATAATCCGCAGCGACAATGCTTTATATGAGGCTAAAGAAAACGGCAGAAACAGGGTGTACACGAATCCTCCCGAGGATGTGGGCGCCCTGCTTAAGTCGCTTTCACGCACAAACGCGAAACGCCGTCAAAGCCGCACTGCGGATGATTCGCCGCCTGATGAACATGGCGGCTCAGCCGCTCCCCCGGCAAACATCGCCGAATGACGCGGTAAGAAAGGTAGATCAACTGAATTATGTTTAACGATAAAGAAGAATTTGTATCAGCGTATAAACACAGATTCATGTCCTTGTTGTCAAAAACTGTAGACGAAGCCACCATAGCCGACAAATACACAGTTCTTGCGTCAATGATATGCGACAATATGAATGAGCGGTGGGTGGTAACAAACACCTACTATTTGAAAACCGGCGCGCGGCAGGCATATTATTTTTCCCTCGAATTTTTAGTAGGTAAATTCCTGGAATCCAATCTGCTCTGTCTCGGCGCCGAGGATGTCTGCCGTGAAGGTCTCAGTGAACTCGGCGTGGATCTTGACGATCTGATCCGTTATGAACCCGATCCTGCACTGGGCAACGGAGGTCTGGGCAGGCTCGCGGCTTGTTTCCTCGACTCTATGGCCGCAATGGGACTGCCGGGTCACGGTTGCGGGATCCGATATAAGTATGGTCTGTTCAGACAACAGATCGTTGACGGTTATCAGGTTGAGCTGCCTGATAACTGGCTCAATCGTCATAACCCGTGGGAGATGCGCAAGCCCGACAAGGCTGTCATCGTCAAGCTTAACGGTCATATCCGCACTGAGTTTGATGAGGACGGCAACGCTTGCTTCACCCATGAGGACTACCTCCCTGTGCTCGCGGTTCCCTACGATATGCCTATTATGGGTTACCGGAATCAGACTGTTAATACTCTGCGCCTTTGGAGCGCTGAATCAGTGGACAATTCCTTTGACTTCGCTTCGTTCAGCCGCGGAGATTATGTAAACGCGGTATCCGGCAAGTATTCTGTGGAGGCCATCTCCGAGGTGCTCTATCCTGACGACTCGAACTACTCGAACCGCTTGCTGCGCCTGAAGCAACAGTATTTTTTCGTTTCGGCCGGGGTGCAGTCTATAGTGCGTCGTTTCAAGCGCAAGCAGCGCGACTTGAAGCTCCTCCCCGAGAAGATTGTGATCCACATCAACGACACGCATCCGGCGCTGACTGTGCCTGAATTGATGCGCATTTTGATAGACGAGGAAGGCTTTGGCTGGGACGAGGCTTGGGGGCTCACAACGCGAACCGTAGCGTATACAAACCACACGATAATGCCCGAGGCTCTTGAAACCTGGTCTATCGACCTCTTCTGGGAACTCCTTCCCAGGATTTATATGATCGTTGAAGAAATAAATCGGCGCTTCATCGCCGAACTGGAACTCAACTATCCGGAGGATCCCGACAAGGTCTCGCGTATGGCCATAATCGGCGACGGCGTTGTGCGCATGGCTAACCTGGCCGTCGTCGGCAGTTTCAGCGTCAACGGGGTCGCGGCGGTTCATACCGAACTGCTGAAAAATGTGGTAATGAAGGACTTCAACGATTATTACCCTCGGAAGTTTAACAACAAAACCAACGGGATCACGCATCGCCGCTGGCTCATAAAATCCAATCCCCTGCTCTCCGAAGCCATAACTGAAGCTATCGGAAGCGAATGGATCACCCGACCGACGGAGCTTGAAAGGCTCAAGCAGTTCAGCGGCGATCCGGCAATGCAGGAAAAGCTTGCTTCTATAAAGCTACGCTGTAAGGAAAAACTCGTGCGTTACATAGCCGATACACAGGGCATAAAGGTTGACCCTTCGTCCATATTCGACGTTCAGGTCAAGCGCATACACGCCTACAAGCGGCAGCTGCTTAATGCGCTGCACGTTCAGCATCTTTACAATCAGCTGCTTGAAAACCCCGGGCTCGACATTGCCCCGCGCACATTCATATTCGCGGGCAAGGCCGCCCCGAGTTATTATTACGCGAAGACCATAATCAAATACATTAACGAGCTGTCGCGCCTTATAAGCGGCGACGCACGCGTGAATAAGATGCTCAACGTCGTCTTCCTTGAGAACTATAACGTCAGCCTTGCGGAGCTGATATTCCCCGCAAGTGACGTTTCAGAGCAGATTTCCACCGCTTCCAAGGAGGCGTCGGGTACGGGCTGCATGAAGTTCATGATGAACGGCGCAGTTACCATAGGCACAAATGACGGCGCGAATATAGAGATTCGCCAGCTGGTCGGCGACGACAATTTCATCCTGTTCGGCTTGAGCGTCGATGAGGTATTGGCGTATTACAACAGCGGCGGCTATAACTCCAGAGAGCTTTATCATAACGACGCGAATATACGCAAGCTGATCGATCAGCTGAGTAGCGGAGAGCTGTTTCCCAACACAGCGGCAGATGATTTCTCCGCCATCATACGCTCATTGCTGGATTACAACGATGAGTTCTTTGTATTGCAGGATTTCGATAACTATAGGGCGGCGCAGGGCAGGATCGACGAGCTGTACAGACAGAAGAAACGCTGGGCTTCCGTCGCGCTGACCAACATCGCCATGTCGGGGCACTTCTCCAGCGACAACACCATCGATCAGTACGCTAATGATATATGGCAGCTTACGCGCATGACACCGCATCTTACATAGGTAGGCAGCGCGAGGCGTGGCGACCGATAGATATCTAATACTGAACTCAGTATTAAGGCAGGCTCCGGGAACCTAGGTTAGTTACGCAGGTTTTTCGGGGCTTGTTTAAAGTTCCAAGTAACGCGGCTGTGTCATAATTTTATTTTTATTTAGGCTTGCTTTTATGACAAACTTTTGATATGCTGTAAACATCCTTTGTAGAACCAGGATTGGTGGCTTAGCATTAAAGTTTTAAGGCAAGCCCCGTGTTTTGTTACTATTTGTACCGCCCTTTGACGGCAGAATGGAGTTTTTTTATGTCTGTAAAGATGATAACTATCGGGCGAAACGCCAAATCACCCTACCACCACTTCAAGTGGTGGTATGCGGGAAGGACCCTATAAGGGTCCGCTAAGTTCATTACTCGCTACGCCTAAAGGCGTGGTTTCACAAGCTAATCTGTCCAGTCATG